>VGRB01000031.1 GCA_016875475.1 Deltaproteobacteria bacterium | reverse complement strand
GGGGGTGCGGCGCCGCTCCGCGCCGGCCCGTCGTCCTGCCCCGGCGGCCGGGCGCGCCACACGACCCGGAACCCGCGGCCGCCCCCGGCCAGGACGCGGCTCGCGAGCCGGGCCGCGAGCAGTGCGCGCACGGGCGGCACGAGCAGCAGCGCGCCCAGCGCGTCGCTGACCACGCCGGGGAAGAAGAAGAGGAACTCCGCCGCGGCCCCGCACGCCGCGTCGAACGCCGCGCGCGCGAGCCGGCCCGGGTCCGGCGCCCGGCGCATGCCCGCGAGCGCGGCGCGCCGCAGCGAGCGGGCGAGCGTGATCCCGGCGAGCATCGTGCCGACGCCCAGCGCCAGCGACTTCTCCCACCCGAGCCGCTCCGCGAGGCGCAGCGCGACCATGACCTCCGCGACGGGGAGCGCGAGAACGGCGACGACGACGAGGCAGCCCAAGTCCGGCTCCGAGCCTTACGCGAGTCGAGTATCGCAGAGGTCGCCGGTCCCGTCTCGGGCCGGTGTGGTCACATCCGATCGTCCCCCCGGGCATCCGCGCCGGTGCCCATCGGGCCCGGGGTCACGCCCACGGCCGCCGCGGGCGGTGCAGGCATCGGGGGTGGCGTGCCCGGGATGCCTTCCTCGGAGTCGCTCCAGAGCAGGGCCGCGGCGGCGGCCGCGATCGCCACGACCAGCGCGGCGAGGCCGGCCAGGATCAGGCGTGCCGTCGCGGAGGATCGCCGGCCTCTCTGCGCGAAATACGGCTCGGTCGGCGGCGTCCGCGGCGTGTCCGTCGGGGGGGGGGCGGGCGACTCGGGTGCGGCCGCGTGAGCGGCTGCGGAGATGGCTGCGGGCGCGACGGCGACCGGCTCGGGCTCGCCCTCGTCCGTGCGTCGCCGTGCGTCGCGCAGCGCGGCCAGGAACCCGGCGCCGTCCTGGGGCCGGGCTGCACGGTCCTTCGCGATGCACTGCCACACGAGCGCGCGGATGCTCGGCGGGACCCTGGCAGCCGGGGCCACGGCGCCGATGAACTGCGGCTCGGCCTGGACGTGCTGGAGCAGGACCTGCATCGGGGTCGCGCCCTGGTACGGCGGGATGCCCGTCAGCATCTCGTACATCATGATGCCGAGCGCATAGACGTCCGCCCGCGCGTCCGCGACCTGCCCGGTCACGACCTCGGGGCTCATGTAGGCCGGCGTTCCCATGACGACGCCCGCGCCGGTGATCGCGGACTCCCCGGGCGTCGGACGTGCCCGCGCGAGGCCGTAGTCCATGACCTTCACGGTCTCGCCGCCGCCGCGCCGCTCGCTCAGGAACACGTTCTCCGGCTTCACGTCCCGGTGGAAGATGCCGTGCCCGTGCGCCTCGGCAAGCGACTCCGCGACCTCCTCCGTGATCCGCAGGACGTCCTCGACCGGCATCGGGCCGACCTTCCGCATCCTGTCGCGGAGCGAGCCGCCGCGCAGGAACTCCATCGCGAGGTACAGCATCCCGTCCTCGGTCTTGCCGAAGTCGTGTATGAGGACGGTGTGGGGGTTCTCCAGCCGGCACGCGGCGCGCGCCTCCAGGATGAAGCGCCTGGCCAGCGAGGCGTCGTCTCTCAGGTCCCGGCGCAGGACCTTGAGCGCGACCAGCCGGTCGACCGACCTCTGGTGCGCGAGGTAGACCGCGCCCATCCCGCCGCGGCCGAGGAGCTTCCGGACGTCGAACCGCCCGTCGATGGTCCGGCCGACCAGCTCGTCGTTCTGCCGGAGCGGAACCAGGTCCCCGCCGTCGTCGGGGCACCGGTCGACCTCGCCCTCGAACTCGCGGTCGCATCGGGGGCACAACTTCCGCATCGACGTCGTCCGGATTCTGCCCTCCAGTCTAGCCCGAAGGCTTGCGGGGGGTCAATGCGCCCGGATCCTGAGGTCAGGGTCCCGGACAAAGTCGCGGTTCAGCCGACCGCGGCGACCGCGCAACCCGCCGAATTCACGGGAGCGCCGGTCGGGGTGGCGCGCACGGCTCGTTCGGCCGCCTGCCTGTGGTTTCGGGTGGTTCCGCGACAACGCCGGGATCCTGATCCTGAGGTATCCCCGCAAACCGGGCGCGCCGGGCCGCGGGCCAGATGTGAGGCCCGCTGGCCCGGCGCCAACCGCGCACGTAACTCCCCGACTCCCTTCGGCTGCCGATCATAAGGGGTTCTTCAGGCCCGGATCGGGAGGGTCCGCGTGCCGGCGACCGGCGATGGCCGGCTGCTCAAGCCCGGGTGGATGCGGGGGTCGTGGCGGCGCGGCAGAGCACGGCTCCGAGCACGACCAGCGCGGCGCCCAGGGCGAGCCCGCCGGTCAGCGGCCGGTCGAGCCACCGGCACGCGAACAGGGTAGCGGCCACGGGGAGGCCGTAGGACGCCGCCCCGAGCAGGTCGGCATCCCCGCGGCGCATGCCGAGGTCCCAGAGCGCGTAGCAGACCCCGCAGGTGAAGGCGGCCTGGAACGCGAGCGGCGCGGCGAGGGACGCGTCCCAGGACGACGTCTCGCCGGACGCGAATCGCGCGGCCAGGAACAGGGCGCCGGTGGCGGTCGCGAACAGCGGCACGCCGCCCGGGCCGTCGGCCGCGCCGTACCGGCGGGCGAGGTTCGAATACAGCGCCCAGAGCAGGGCCGCCGCGAGCATCAGCGCGAGGGCGGCCGCCGGGATCGCGAACGCCCCGCCCGGTGCCGGGGGCAGCGCCGCGGCCACCCCGGCGGTCGCGATCGCGACGCCAGGCAGCAGGAGCCGCCAGCGCGGCCGGACCGCGCCGAACAGGGGCGCGAGCAGCAGCAGGAACGACGGCCACAGGTAGTTCGCGAGCCCGAGCGTCAGTGCCGCGTCGTCGTCCGGGGCGAGGTGGTACGAGAACGCGTAGGCGCCGCAGTACCCGACGAAGCACGCGCCGGCGCCGAGCGCATAGCGGGGCGGGAGGGCGACGAGGCGCCGCGGCGACCGGGCGCGCGCGGTCTCGAACGCGGCCAGCACGAGCCCCCCGCCGCCGAACCCGACGGCCAGCACGGTGAAGGGCCCGAGGCTCTCCACGAGGGAGCGCGTCAGGGCGTTGCTGGTGGCCCATCCGGCCAGCGCCAGCAGCCCGAGCACCGTGGCGAATCCGCGCCGGTCCACGGTCGCGGATGATACGATACGCGCGGGTCCCGGAGGGGCGCGAATGAGGAGGTCGGTCGCGGTTGCGGCGTTCCTGGCGGTGACCGGCGTCTGCGCCTGCGGGGGCGCGAGCGGAGACGATGCCGGGTCGGCGCTCGACATCAAGTACGTCAAGCCCGATCCGGGGTGGGCGGATCCCGGGAAGGACGCCGTCGACGCCGACCCGGCCGCGGAGGCCGGGCCCGACCCCATGTCCGACCCCGCCCCGCCGCCCGACCCGGCCGCGGACCCGGAGCCGTGGGAGCCGCCGGATCCAGGCCCCCCCGACCCCGGCCCGGATCCCGCGCCGGACGGCGCGCTGCCTCCGTGCAGCCCGCGCGCCATGCTGGTCTACGTCGTGGCGAAGGACAACTCGTTCTCCCGGTTCCGGCCCGACCTGCTCGCGTTCGAGCAGGTGGGGTGGCTCAAGTGCGGGGCCGGGTTCTCCTCGCCGTTCTCGATGTCGATCGACCGCGACGCGACCGCCTGGGTCCTCTACCAGAACGGCGCGCTGTACGAGGTCAGCACCGAGGACGCCTCGTGCAAGCCCACGTCCTTCCAGAAGAATCAGTCGGGCTTCGACCTGTTCGGCATGGGCTTCGCGTCGGACGCGCCGATGAGCGAGGTCGAGACGCTCTGGGTGAGCAGCTACGCGGAGCCGCTCCTCGGCGGCGCGTCGCAGCTCGGCCGGATCGGGTTCCCCGGCCTCGGCCTGACCCCGGTCGCCACCTTCCAGTCCGGGATCGGGTCCGCCGAGCTGACCGGGACCGGCCTGGGCGATCTGTGGGGGTTCTTCCCGAGCGCGAGCCCCCCGCTGGTCGCACGGATCGACAAGCAGACCGGGGCGCTGGCGGAGCACTTCGAGCTGCCGGCCGGGATCGTCTCCGGCGTCCAGGCGTGGGCCTTCGCGTTCTGGGGGGGCAGCTTCTACGTGTTCTTCAAGACGATCGCGGACGCCAACTCGAAGGTCTACCGGCTCGACCCCGCGACGGGCAACTTCGTCCTGGTGGTGCCGGACGCCGGGCACGTGATCACCGGCGCGGGCGTGTCGAGCTGCGCGCCGACCTCGTCGCCGTGAGGCTCGTCAGGGCTCCCAGACGTGGTCCGCGAGTTCGATGTTCGTCTTGATCGCCTCGCGATCCTCGGTCGCGGGCAGCGACATCGCCCACATGCCGATGAACGCCACGAGGACGACGAGGGCCGCGGCCTTCCGGCGGGTGCGCGGCGCCGGCGGCGGTGCGGAACCGTCGTCCGCGGGGAACGACGCGCCGGCCCACACGACCGCCGCTACGAGCGCCGACAGGACCAGCAGGTACGGGAGCAGCGCGGCGAGGCCGGACAGGCCGACCAGGTGTCCGAGCGTCCACGGGACGTGGCCGGTCCGGAGGAGGGGGAGCAGGAACTCGAAGAAGGGGTTGTCGATGTAGTCGGGCAGGTGCGGGTACAGCGCGGACGAGAGGCCATAGACGACAACCGAGACCGCGACGGTCGCCGCGACCAGCACGCGCACCCACCACCTGCGGCCGGCCGGGGTGTCCAGGAACACGGCGACGGGCAGCGCCACGAACGGCACGATCGCGGCGAGGTAGCGCGGCCCGACGGACCAGCCGCCCTTCCAGGCGAACAGGGTCGAGATGTAGAAGACGTACGCGAGCACGGCCGCGCCGACGCAGACCGCCTCGCGCCGGAGGTCGGGCCGGCGGTACATGGCCACGAGCCCGGGCACCACGAACGCGAGCCACGGCGAGTAGAAGAGCAGCCCGTTCTTCGGCGCGAAGAGGGTGCCCCAGAAGCCGTCCCAGGAGAACACGAGCATCCCCCGGAAGCCGTGCTTCTGGTACTCGCGGTAGGACGCGTTCTCCAGGAAGTCGATTCCGGTCGCGGTCATCGAGCCGAACGCGGCGTGGTGGTAGTACAGGGTCAGCGCGATCGGCAGCGCCGCGCCGACTCCCATGAAGGCCGCCTTCCACCACCGGTCGGTCGTCCAGAGCCCGTACAGGCCGATCACCAGGGCGGACAGCGCGGCCTGGTATTCGCACGACACCGCGAGCCCGAGGCAGGCACCCGCCGCGGCGAGGAGGCCGATCGATCCCCCCCCGCGCCGCCGGTTGGCATACAGGCACGCGAACGCCGCGAACAGCGCGATGGCCGCCTGCTGGTGCCCGTAGATCTGGATGCCGTACGTCAGGGACATCGTGCCGGCGCCGAGTCCGATCGTCACGAGGACGCGGCCCGCCCGGTCGCGCACGAAGCGCCGCGCGAAGCGCCCGAACAGCAGGACGAACGCCGCGGTCGGGATCGCCGACACGAAGAGGCGCGAGACCCAGATCTCCTCCAGGCGGTCCGGCTCGTCGATCCCCGCCTTGCGAGCGGCCCACAGCACGGGCACGCCCAGGTAGGACGTCCCCGGCGCCTTGCACGAGTAGTACTTCCCGTCCCGGATCGCGAGGTCGCGGTTGATCAGGTAGCCGTGCCCCCAGGACCGGTTCACCGCGAACGTCCCGTGGTCCACGATCCCTCGCGTCATCAGGAGTCGCGAGTCCTCGGCCGGGTTCGTGAGCTTGCCGAAGAACGGGAACGGGTAGAGGTACAGGAACGCGACCCCCGCCCCCGCCGCGATCGCCGCGATCCGCCCGATCCGGCCGGCCCCGGGCGCCCCTGCCTCGTCCGCTGCCGGAGCCGCCGCCGGGTCGCGCCTGCGCCGCGCGCGTGCGATCGAGACCGCCAGCATGACCGCGGGCACGCAGGCAGCGATCGCGAGCCCGGCGACCACGGGAGCGGCGGAATACCAGACGCCGACGTGCCTGCTCTTCGCCTCCGGCAGGACGATCGCGAGCCCCCCGTCGCGCGCGGTCACGAGGCCGGTGTCGCTCCTCCACCCGGGGGCCCACGCGGTTCGCAGCCGCACCTCGGGGGACCCGGCGGCCGAGACCCACAATTCGTACCGGCCCTGCGTCCGCTCGAGGACCCTTGCCGCCCCCCCGACCGGGCTCGCGACCACGGCGTCCGCCCGGAGCCTGGCCAGGGCGTCGCAGTCGGGGGCGGGCGGCGGCCACGACTCGATCACCGGCAGGAGCTTCGGCGCGGCGAGCATCGCCCCGGCGCCGACGACCACGGCGAGCGGACCCAGCGCGCGCCGCAAGGGCCGCCCCGCGACGAGCCGGAGCGCCGCGTAGCCCGCCGACGCGGTCGCGCCCGCCGCGGCGGCGGGCAGGCCGCCGTCGAGCGCGATCAACGCCAGCGCCGCGGCCCCGGCCGCGGCCCAGCGCAGCCATGCGTCCCCGGCCGCGGTGGCCCGTGCGAGGAACGCGACGGGCCAGGGCAGCAGGAGGAAACAGAGCAGGTCGGGACGATCCCCGGCGACCACCCAGGCGGGCCATGCGGCCGCGGCGAGCGCGACGCCGAGGCCGATGCCGGCGATCCCGCTCCGGCCGATCGACCGGGCCAGGTACCAGGCCCCCGCGAGCCCGGCGAGCAGGTGGGCAAGGACCATGAGCTTCAGGCCGATCCCGGTGCCGAACGCGAGCGGCAGCAGGAACGCGGGCGACAGGAACGGCGTGACCGGGTCGGCGTGGAGCGGCGCGCCGCCGCAGGTGCCGGACGACCACCCCGGGAACTCGCCGTGCTCGACCACCGCGGTGCGGCCGGCCTCCACGAGGTCCTGGAACCGCGCCCAGCCGGGCGTCGCCCGGGGCCCCGCGGGCACGGCGAAGTGCGGCAGGGAGGCAAGGACCGCGAGCGCGCACAGGACTGCGAGCGCGGGCCCGGGCCCGTCGAGGCGGGAGACGAGCCGCCGGAACGGGCCGGCGCGAACGCTGGTGTCGGGCGCTCCCATCGAGCATTCCGCCCTGTCGCCCGGCCCGCACCGCAGGCGGTCCCGAACGACTCCCGTCGAGACGCATACCCCGCCTTCCCGACCCGGCAGGCCCCGGGGGCATCGATCGGAGGGGGGCGCGGCTCGCCCCCCTGCCCGCCGCCCCGCGTTGAGGGGCGCGGGCCACCCCCCTTGCGCGCCCGCCTTGCGGGCGCGGAGCGCGCCGCGCCTCGGCGCGGTTCGCTCCCATCGGGGCCGGATTGTATCCGATCGGCGGTTGGCCGTACGCGCTACGCCTTCAGGCGGAACGTCACCTGGTCGGGGCTCGTGGCCTTGGCCTTGACCAGCTCGACCGGGTAGCCCTCGGAGGGCGCCTCGCCGTCGCGGAGGGCGAGCCGGCCGAAGACCGACCCGCGCACGCCGGGGAACTCGACCTGCACGATCACGGCGGGTGCGTCCAGCGGGTGGCCGGACCGGTCCTCGTGGACCGCGGTCCAGGACCGGATGAAGCCGCTTCCGCCTTCGAGCGGCTTGACCTTGCCGGGCTCGAGCATCGACATGGTCTCCTCGTCGAAGATCGCCGGCGGCACCATCAGCCCGCCGTCGCCAGTCACGCTCGCCGTGACCTTGCCGGCGGCCAGGTCCTTGTAGAACCTCGACCCGGCCACGCCCGCGGTGTAGCGGTACGTAAGCGGGATGCGGCCCGGCGTCTGACCGGCCGTCAGCACGGTCTGCTCGGGGGCCTTGATCCGGCGCGGGGTCGCCGGTGTGTCCCTGCCCTTGAGCGGCACGAAGTGGCAGATGTCCAGGATCGACCCGGTCCGGTCGGCCTCCTTCTTCCATACCGCCTTCACGCGCATCCCGACCTTCACGTCCTTCGGGTCCACGTCGCGCAGCAGGTGCACGAGCCCGGTGTGGTCGCCCGCCCCGTCGATCGCGATGACCGCGAAGATGTTGACCTTGCCCTTGGGCAGCGGCGAGGAGTCCCAGTCCACGTGCGACACCGTGTACGTCATGACGGTGCCGGTGTCGGCCAGGTCGAAGGTCCCGGAGACCGGGTCGAGGTTCCCGATCTCGGAGAACGTGCGCGGCGGGATCAGCATCCGGCTCGTGCGCGTGCAGAAGGAGCCGCGGATCCTGCCGTGCCTGAGCCCGTCCAGGTACGTGCTGATGCCGACGCCGTTGTCCCAGGCGTACCGGAGGTCCGGCGAGTCCGGGATGTTCGGGACGTCGTCCACGCTCTTGATCGCGGTGCCCGGGAGGTCCTCGGCCTTGAGCCCGTTCCAGAGGCTCTTGGTGTTCGGGGCCGCGCCGTCGGATCCCATCACGACCACGGTGCCGACCTGCATCAGGTCGCCCCACGCCTGCGTGACTCCGCGGCGGAGCGGCTTCTGGATCTGGCGCTCGCCGGCCTGCCCCGAGAGCTGGAAGTACAGCTCCGCGATCTTCATCAGGCCGGTGGCCGAGATCGGGTTGCCCACGCCGAGCGCGCCGCCCGACGGGCACATCGGGTGCGAGCCGGTGCGCTCGAACGCGCCCTTGAACAGCAGGTCCTTGACCTTCATGCCGGTCTTGTCGAGCAGCAGGCCGTTCATGTGGTGCAGCGCCTTGTAGTCGAACGGGTCGTACGGCTCGAACACGTCGATGTCGCGCGCCGGGTCCACGACGCCGGCCATCTTGTACGCGTCCTGCGCCGCCATCGCGACGTAGTTCGGGTAGGCGAGGTCGCGCGAGCACCAGTACGCGGTGTCCAGGCGGAAGCCGACGCCCTCGATCCACACCGGGGCTGGCTTGCGCGCGCGGGCCACGCGCTCGCTCGCCAGCACGATCGCCACGGCCGCGTCCGAGGTCGGGCTGATGTCGAGGCGCTTGACCGGCCAGGACAGCACGGGCGAGTTCATGACGTCGTCGACCGTGATCTCCTGGGCGATCTGCGCGGCCGGGTGCCCGAGCGCGTTCCTCTTGTGGTTGACGGAGACCTGGGCGATCTCCTTCTCGTTGTACCCGTACACGTGCATGAAGCGCCGCATCTCCAGGGCGAAGATGTGGATGAGCGTCAGCTTTAGCGGCTGCTCGGTCACGCGGTCGAAGATGGTGACGAACGCCCCCGCCGGGTGCGGGTTGCAGGGCGACATCTTCTCCTCGCAGACCACGAGGCAGGTGTCGAACCGGCCGGACGCCACGTGCATCCACCCGTGGATCGGGCTGAACACGCCGGTCCCGCCGCCGACGAAGTGGCGCATGTAGGGCTTGCGGCTGCCGCCGGCGCCGGCGATCAGGTGTTCGCCCTTCATGTGGACGCCGTCGAACGCGTCTGGCGCGGTGCCGAGGCAGACGGAGTCGATCTCGTCGATGGACATGCCCGCGTCGCGGAGCGCCATCTCGACGGCCTGGGCCGCCAGCTCCCCCGGGCTCTCGTGGGCGCGACGGACGAACCGGGTCATCCCCACGCCGATGCATGCAACCTTGCGGCTCATCGCTACCTCCCTTCCGCCTCGAGGATGGCCACGGCGCACGAGTCGGTGGGCAGGCCGCGCCACCCGTGCACCAGGACGCGGCCGGCATTCACCTGGCACGCGCCCGCCTCCCCGCGGACCTGGCAGACCGCCTCGTAGAACCGTGCGCCGCCCGTCGCCTCGTACAGGTCGCCGCCGCCGAGCGCGCCGCCGTTCGGGTTCACGGTGGCGGGGCAGCAGCCGCAGAGCTGCAGGGCGTCGAGGTGCATAAGCTGCCGGTGCGCGTACAGGTCGGACACGAAGAACGCGTCGATCTGCTCGGTCGGCTTGGTGATCCCGGCGTCGCGATACGCCATCCCCGCCGCGATCGCGGTGCCGAGCGACACGGCGTGGTCGCGGCGCTCGAGCACCGACGTGCCGGAGCCCCAGCCCGTGCCGGCGATCCGGATCCGCTTGCGGCCGAAGCTCGCCGCGGCCTTGTCGCTGCCGATGACGCACACGACCGCGCCGTCCGCGGGCTTCGCGATCATCAGCTCGGTCACCGGCGTCGCGATCGGCCGCGACTCGACGACGTCCGCGAGCGTGTACGTGGCGCCCCACGGGGCGAGCGGGTTGCTGACGGCCGCCTTGCGGTTCGCGACCACGACCTGGGCCACGTCGGCGAAGGTGTAGCCCGACTCCTCCAGGAAGCTCCGCATCTCGATCCCGGCGAGGTAGTGCGGCGACACCCCGAACCGGTTGTAGACCGGGTCGTAGCCGAACCGCAGGACCTCGTCCTTCGTCAGGATGTTCGACGCCTTGCTGTACGCCTCGACGACCAGGACGTCGTACTGCCCGGTCTGGATCTGCATGACCGCGGAGGCGAGCCCGTGAAGGAAGTCTCCCGTGATCGTGTAGACCGGCTTGCGGACCACGCCGAGCTGGTCGGGCGTGTACTCGTCCGCGATGGAGTACCCCGAGATGAGGTCCTCCTCGCAGGACACCGCGCCGTCGATGTCGTCCAGCGTGATGCCGGCTTCCGAGTACGCCATCTTCGCGGCCTTCGCGATCATCTCCCGGTACGAGAGCCCGGTGGATGTCGGGGTGAAGCCGCAGACCCCGATGCCCAGGACTGAAACCCCCATGCCCTTCTCCTCTGATACGGGTTGAGGCCTCGAACGCGGTCCATCTTTAGTCCGCCCGGCCGCGGAGTGTCAAGCGGCCTTTGCCGGTCGGAGTCCACCTATCCCGATGACGCGACCTCAGGAGCGGGGCGGCAGCACGAACCGGAACTCCGCCTCGACGTCCGCCCAGTGGGGCGTCACGCCGTCGAACCGGAGGCGGCCCTTCACGCGCCCCTCGACCGCCTCGCCCTCCTTCACGGACCACCGCAGGACCTCGAAGGTGCCCTGCGACCCCGGCAGGCGGGAGCGGAACTGGAGGTTGTTCGCGTAGAGGTCCAGCTCGGGGGGGAGCGCGGTCCCGAACAGCCACGTGCCGGTCCCGTCGCACTGGACCGGGTACTGCTGCGAGCCGACCACGATCCCGAGGTTGAACGTCACGATGGAGTAGGGATCGTAGACCGTGTCGGTCATGGCGAACGAGACCGCGGGCGCGATGTGGGTGGAGCCGAACGCGTAGATGCCGGGCCGGTCCGTCACGTCGCGGCCGAGCACCATCTGCCTGCCGTCGTCGAAGGTCGCCTCGATGCGGTAGTACGAGGCCGGGGCGCCGGCGGTCGCCTCGTCGCCGGAGAGGTCCACGGCCGTCTCCTCGTCCGCGTCGCCGGGCGCGACGTCGGGGAGGTCCGTCGCGCCGATTCCGGACCCGCCCCCGCCCCCGCAGGCGACGACCGCCACGACGACCGCGAACGCGTGGCGCCTCATCCCCGAACCTCGGGCGGGCGCCGCCTGCCGCGAACGAACCACGCCCACACCGGGAGCCCGAGGAGCACGAGCGCGGTGCCGAGCAGGGCGTTGCGCGTGTTCTCGATGACCGACATCACGACGTACGCCGCCGCGAACAGCACGAACACGATCGGGACGAACGGGTATCCCGGCACCTTGAACGGCCGCGGCGCGTCCGGGAAGCGGACCCGCGCGACCACGACCGCGAGCGCGAGCAGGCCGTAGAACGCCCAGGACACGAAGATGAGCATGTCCGTGATCTGGTCGAAGGTGCCCGAGAACACGAGCGCCGACGCCCAGACGCCCTGCACCAGCAGCGCGACGTGGGGGGTCTGCCGCTTCGGATGAACCCGGCCCACGGCCTCGAAGAACACGCCGTCCCGCGCCATGGCCCAGTAGACGCGCGCCGACGAGAGCGCCATCGCGTTCGCCGCGCCGAACGTCGAGACGATGACCGCGGCCGAGACCGCCGCGGCCGCGAACGGGAGCACGCGGCCGAGCGCGTCCGCCGCGACCAGCGTGGACCCGCGGATCTCCGCGACCGGGAGGAGCCAGAAGTACGCGAGGTTCACGGCAACGTAGCTCGCGACCACGATCCCGAGCCCGCGGGCGAGCGCGCGCGGCATGTCCCGTGCCGGATCGCGCAGTTCCCCGGCCACGTAGGTCACGTTGATCCACCCGTCGTACGCCCAGAACGCCCCCGACGTGGCGATGGTCAGCGCGCCGAGCAGGGCCATGCCGGACATGCCCTCCGGGATCAGCGCCGGCGCGGTCACGTGCTCGAACGACCCGGCGCCGAACGCGGCGACGGCCACGATGCCGGCCATGATCGCGACCTTCAGCCACAGGAACAGGTCCTGCACCGCCGCGCCGAGCCGGACCCCCGCCGTGTTCAGGACGGTCACGACGAGCACGCACCCGACCGCGACGCACTTGGTCGGCAGCTCCCGGAACGGGTAGAGGTCGATGGTCCCGAACAGCGTGGCTCCCCACGCCTCCCACTCCGGAGGGGCGGCGGGCAGCGGGACGAAGTACCCGAGGTACTGCGCGAAGATGTAGGCGACCGAGGCGATCGACCCTGTCTGGATGACGGCCAGCACGGACCAGCCGTACAGGAACCCCGAGAACCGGCCCGTGACGCGGCGCAGGTGCGCGTACAGCCCCCCCGACTCCGGGAAGGCCGCGGACAGCTCCGCCGCGGACAGGGCGCCGAGGAACGTGACCGCGCCCGCGAGCACCCAGACCCCGAGCACGAGCAGCGGGGAGGGCAGGGCCTCCGACATCCCGGCGGTCTTCTTGAAGATCCCGGACCCGATGACCGATCCGACCACGATGGCGGTGGCGGTCGTCATGGACAGGGATCGTGCGAGGCCGGTTCTCTCCACGGTTGTCTGCCCCCTCCGGACGCCCGGCCCGCAAGTCTACCGCAACCGCGCTCCCGGCGTGTCAGCCGGCGCCGTCGAGCAGGGCCAGCACGTCCGCCGGCCCGAGCCCGCGCAGATCGGGGACCAGCCGGTCCGCGAGCGCCGCCTGCTCCGGGAGCGTGTAGTCGGATGCGACCGCGAGCACCTTCATCCCCGCGCCCCGCGCCGCGAGGATCCCGGAGTGCGCGTCCTCGACGACGACGCACCGGTCCGGGGGCAGGCCGAGCCCGGCCGCTGCCGACAGGAAGATCTCCGGGTCCGGCTTGAACCGCGTGCAGTCGTCCCCCGTCCGGACGACGTCGAACTGCGCGGCCAGCCCCGTCTTCGCGAGCACGAGGTCCACGTAGCGGCGGGGCGACGACGACGCGAGCGCCACCCCCATCCCGGCCGCCCGGAGCGACGACAGGAACCCGTCCGCGCCCGGGACGAGCGGCACGCCGCCCTCGTCGAGCATGGCGCAGATCAGGTCCAGGCGGGTCCGGACGAGGACCTCCGGCGGGAGGGACAGGCCGTACTTCTCGCAGTAGAACCGGAGGTTTTCGAGCGCGGACCGGCCCGGGATGCGCGACCGCTCCTCCGGGGTCAGCTCGGAGAGCGACCGCCCGAGCGGCGCCAGGATGCGATCGGTCGCGCCGAAGTACAGCGTCTCGGACGCGACGAGCGTCCCGTCGAGGTCGAAGATCGCGCCGACTCGCCCGTCGCCGTGCAGGTCCATGGAGGCGGATTGTAGCGGAACCCGGGCCCGGTCAGCGCCGTGGTAGAGTCGGGCGCTGTTTTCGCGGGTGTCCGGAGCGGGGTCTTCGTCCGGGCCCGGGACGCGCGTCCCGTCACGCGCGATGGTGGTGTCGGTGGAGCCATCGGGGTTGGGGTCGGGGGTGGTCGGGAGGCGGGACGGCGTCCGGACGACCTCGGCGGCGCGGCTCGCGGCGGCGCTGCTGCTCGCCGGATGTGCCGTCGCCGGCGGGTCGGGCGGCGGCGATGCCGGCGCGGCGCTGCCCGGCGACGCCTGCGGAGCGGCCTGCGATGCGGTGCGCGCCGACCCGATGCTGCCGGACGACCCCGGCGTCCCCGGCCCGGACGTGGGTGCCGATCCGGGCGGAGCGGACGCGGCCGAGTCCCTGTTCGAGCCCGCACCGGAGAACGCGGACGATGCGGGCGCGGACGACGCGGGGACCGGGGACCTCGCATCCGAGCCGGAACCGGACGCCGCGCCGGAGCCGGAACCGGATGCCGCGCCGGAGCCGCCGGCGGACGTGGCGCCCGAGCCGCCGGCGGACGTCGCACCCGGGCCGGACCCGGGCGATGCCGTCGTCGCCGACCTGGCCGACGTCCCGGACGAGCCGCCACCGCCGGTGCCGGTCCCGGACGTCGGCGGCCTCCCGCTGGACGAGGCGGCGACGGCCATCGAGGCCGCGGGGCTGGACCTCGGGCCGGTCACCGAGGCCCCGAGCTGCACCGTCGCGCCCGGGAGCGTGGCGGACCAGGACCCGCCCGGGGGGACCGCGGCGCCGGCCGGCTCGCCGGTCGCGCTCCGGGTGTCGTCCGGCCCGGACCGGGTCGTGATCACCGAGGTCATGTACCACCCGGACGGCGAGCCGCCGCTCGGGGAGTTCCTGGAGCTGCACAACCCCTGCCCCTTCCCGCTGGACCTCGAGGGCTGGCGCGTCGAAGGGATCCCCGGCTTCGTGTTCGGCCCGGGGGCCTTCATCGAGGCTGGCGGCTACGTGGTGCTGGCCGAGGACGCGGCCGGCTTCTTCGCGAACTACTGGTTCGAGCCGGACTTCGTCTTCGGCCAGACCGCGCTGTCGAACGCGGGCGAGAGGCTCCGCGTCGTCACCGCGGCCGGCGTGGTCGTGGACGAGGTCGCGTACGACGACGTCCCGCCGTGGCCCGTCACGCCCGACGGGCTCGGGCCGTCCCTGGAGGTCGTGGACCCGGACGAGGACAACGGCTCGCCGCGGAACTGGCGCGCGTCCCTGGACGCGGACCGCAAGGCCACCCCGCGCGCGGTGAACAGCGTGGACGCGGCCGGCCTGCCTCCATGGGTCCCCGAAATGGCCCACGGCGAGCCGGCCGCGGGCAAGGCCATCCCGGTGACCGCCCGCATCGATGGCGCCACGGGCGCCACCCTGACGTACGTCCTGGACTGGGGGACGGAGCAGGCCGTCCCACTGGCGGACGACGGCCTCGCGGGCGACGGCGCGGCCGGGGACGGGGTGTTCGGGGCCGCGATCCCCGGCCAGCCGACCGGCACGCTGATCCGCTACCGGATCGACGCCGCCGGGCCGACCGGGGCCATGGGCCGCCCGCGCGACGACGACACGGTCCGGTGGACCGGGACGTACGTGGCCCCGGCCGTGGACTCGGACCTCGACGTGATCCACTGGATCATGGCGCCGCAGGACTGGGAGGACGCGCACGCGCACCGGGACACGGACGAGACCGAGCCGGCCCTGCTGTTCCACGCGGGCGTCCTGCACGACGGGCTGGCGGTGCGGGTGCGCGGGAAGACGAGCCGGACCTGGCCGAAGAAGCAATGGAACTTCTCGTTCCCGAAGGGGCATCCGTTCGCCGCGGCGCCGTTCGGCGACCTCCCGGTGACGGGGTTCAACCTCCAGAGCGGCTGGAGCGACAAGAGCTACGTGCGAGAGCTCCTGGCCTGGGAGACCTTCCGCGACGCGGGCTGCCCGTCGCTCGTCGCCTTCCCGGTAACGGTCTGGCACAACGGGCAGTTCCTCGGGCTCTACACGGTCCTCGAGGACCGGGACGCGACGAGCCTGGAGCGCGCGGGCCTCGACCCGGACGGCAGCCTCTACAAGTCGGACGACGCCGACGGCTCCCTCCTGCCGCAGGAGTCCCTGCCCGGCCCCTGGGAGAAGACCCCCGAGGACGGCGACTACTCCGAGCTGCACGGGCTCCTGTCGGGCGTGAACCAGTCCGCGGGGCCGGCGCGCCGGGACTTCCTGTACGGCGCCCTGGACGTCCCGGCCATGATCAACTACCAGGCGGCCTCGGTGATCGTCCACAACAACGACCACGTCGCGAAGAACTTCTACCGGTACCGGGACCGGGCCGGCACCGGGCGGTGGTCCATGCTGGCCTGGGACCTGGACCTGACCTTCGGGCGGATGTACCAGTGGGAGGTCCTCAACGACGCGATCTTCGCGGACGTGGATCATGTCCCGGACCGGCCCGGCGTCTCGCCGAGCCACCCGCTCTTCGGGGACAGCGAGCACCGGAAGTGGACGTACGAGTGGAACCGGGTGATCGACGCGCTGCTCGAGGACGCGGACATCCGCCGGATGTACCACCGGAGGCTGCGCACCCTGATGGACGAGATGCTCCCCCCGGGCCGGCTCGAGGCGCGCATCGACCAGCTCGCCGCGCTGCTCGCGGACGAGGCCGCGGCGGACAGGGACGCGTGGGGATGGTACGGCGCGGCGGAGACCCCGGCCGAGGCGGTGGCTCGCCTGAAGCAGGAGTACCTGGCGAGGCGCCGGACCCACCTCTTCCAGACGCACCGCGTGGACGGCGAGATCCCGCCGGCACAGTCCGGGAGCCTGGTCGTCGTGATCAACGAGCTGATGTACAACCCGTACGACGACCCGGCCGACCCGGCCGGCGCGGGGGACGAGCTGGAGTTCGTGGAGCTGTACAACCCGTCCGCGACCGAGGCCGTGGACCTGTCGGGCTGGGAGGTGACGGGCGTCGAGTTGCGGGTCCCGCCCGGGGCGGTCCTCCTGCCCGGGGCGTGGCTCGTAGTGGTCCGGGACGACGTGCGCTTCCGCGCCCGGTACGGCCCCGGCCCGTTCGTCGCGGCGGAGTACGACGGGAAGCTGGACGGCGGCGGCGAGCGCGTGGCGCTCGTGGACCGGGCCGGCAAGGTCGTGGACGAGGTGACCTACGACGACGCGCCGCCGTGGCCCGTGGCCCCGGACGGGACCGGCCCGTCGCTGGAGCTGATCGACCCCGGGCTCGACAACGCGTTGCCGTCGTCCTGGGCGCCGAGCCCCGTGGCCGGCGGCTCGCCGGGCCGCGCGAACGGCGGGTCACCGTAGGCGCCCCCGGCGTGGACGGGCACGGGTTCGGGCGTCCCGGGCGCGCACCCTCCTACGCCGCGTCCGCCAGGTCCGGCGCGCCGTTGCCCCCGGCCCCGGCCCCGGCCCCGCCCCCCGCGCCCGCCCGGCGCGCCAGGGACGCGGTCCGCACCGCCTCGGACAGCGACTCGAGCAGCGCGGGGTCGCCGCGCAGCCGCCGGTCCGCCTGCTCGCGGCCCTGGCCGAGCTGCTCGCCGCCGAACGACATCCACGTCCCGGCCTTCTCGACCACGCCGAGGCGCTCGCCCATCTCGAGCACCTCCATCGTCTTGTTGATGCCCTCGCCGAACACGACGTCGAACTCGGCCTCGGTGAACGGCGGCGCGACCTTGTTCTTGACCACCTTCACCCGGACCCGCGTCCCGGTCACGGAGGTCCCGTCCTTCTGCGTCCCGATCTTGCGGACCTCGAGCCGGATCGAGCAGTAGAACTTGAGCGCGTTGCCGCCGGTCGTGGTCTCCGGGTTCCCGAACATCACGCCGATCTTGGTGCGGAGCTGGTTGATGAACAGGACCGTGCACGCCTGCTTGTGGCACGCGGCCACGAGCTTGCGGAGCGCCTGGCTCATCAGCCGCGCCTGGAGGCCGACGTGGGTGTCCCCCATGTCGCCCTCGATCTCGGCGCGCGGCGTCAGCGCGGCGACCGAGTCCACGACCACGAGGTCCACGACCCCGCTCCGCACGAGCGCCTCGGTGATGTCGAGCGCCTGCTCGCCGCAGTCCGGCTGCGAGACCAGCAGGTCCTCGACCGCGACGCCGAGCCGCTTCGCGTACCCGAGGTCCAGCGCGTGCTCCGCGTCGATGAACGCTGCGACCGCGCCCTGGCGCTGGGCCTGGGCGATCATCTCCAGCGAGAGCGTGGTCTTGCCCGACGACTCCGGGCCGAACACCTCGACGATCCTGCCGCGCGGCACGCCGCCCACGCCGAGCGCCGCGTCGAGCGACATCGACCCGGTCGGGAAGACCGGCACCTGCTCGATCGCGCCGCCGCCGATGCGCATCACCGTGCCCTTGCCGAACTGCTTGTCGAGCGCGGCGATGACCCCTTCCAGCTCCTTCATCTTCTCGGATTTCCTGGACATGATCCCTCCCCCCGGGGTTCTCCCCGGACGTCGCGTTTCACCCTCCGGCGCGCCCCGCCCGGGCTACGCCGGCGACACCCTGTCGAGCAGCCGGTACTGGATCGCCTCCGACACGTGGACCGGGCCGATCCGCTCGCACCCCTCCAGGTCCGCGATCGTCCTCGCCACCTTCAGCACCCTGTCGAGCGCGCGTGCGGACAGCCCCAGCCGGTCCATGGCCGCCTCCAGGAGGCGCGCGGCCTCGGGCGGGACCTCGCAGCAGCTCGCGACCCGCCGCGAGTCCATCCGGCCGTTGAACCTCGCGCCGGCGTCGCCCGCGAACCGCGCGGCCTGGACCTCGGCCGCGCGCACCACGCGCGCCCGCACCGTCTCGGACGACTCCCCTCCCCCCCGCCTCGCCAGGTCGCGGAACGGGACCGCGGGGACCTCGACGTGCAGGTCCATGCGGTCCAGCAGCGGCCCGGACGCGCGCGACCGGTACCGCGCCGCCTCGGGCGGCGAGCACGAGCAGCGGTGGCGGGGGTCGCCCGACCAGCCGCACGGGCAGGGGTTCATCGCGGCCACGAGCAGGAAGTCGGCCGGGAAGGTCACGGTTCCTGCGACGCGCGTGATCGTGACCGTACGCTCCTCCATCGGCTGGCGGAGCGCCTCCAGCACGTCCCTGCGCCACTCGGGCAGCTCGTCCATGAAGAGCACGCCGTTGTGCGCGAGCGAGACCTCGCCCGGGCGCGGCGGCGAGCCTCCGCCCGAGATCGACGCGGCGGACCCCGTGTGGTGCGGCGCCCGGAACGGACGCTGGGTCACGAGCCCCGGCCGGCGCCGGAGCAGCCCGGCCACGCTGTGAACCTTGGTCGTCTCGATCGACTCGTCGTACGTCAGGTCGGGCAGGATGGTCAGGATCCGCCGCGCCAGCATCGTCTTCCCCGACCCCGGCGGCCCGACCATCAGCAGGTTGTGGCGGCCCGCGGCCGCGATCTCGAGCGCGCGCTTGACGTGCGCCTGGCCGCAGACGTCCGCGAGGTCGATCGCGAGGCGCTGCGGCGCGGCGGCGACCGCCTCGTCGGGCCTCGCCTCCGGGAGCGTCCCGCTCCCCCCGAGGTAGCCGATCAGTTCCTGGAGCGTGCCGGCGGCCATGCAGCGTACCCCCCGCACGGCGGCAGCCTCCCCCGCGTTCGCGGCCGGCACGATCACCTCCGCGATGCCCCGGTCCCGCGCGGCCGCGACCATCGGCAGCACGCCGGGCACCGGCCGGACCAGCCCGTCGAGCGACAGCTCCCCGAGCAGCGCGCGGTTCGCGAGCGCGGACGCGGGGATCGCCTCCATGCACGCGAGCACCCCGACCGCGACCGGCAGGTCGTACAGCGACCCGTGCTTCTTCACGTCCGCGGGCGCGAGGTTCACCGTGATGCGGCGGCTCCCCGCGCGGTGGCCCAGGTTCCGGAGCGCGGACAATACGCGGACCCGGCTCTCGCGGACCGTGGCCTCCGGCAGGCCCACGATCTCGAAGGCCGACAGCCCCGGGCTGATGTCCACCTCCACGTCGACCGGGATCCCGTCGATCCCGTTCAGCACCGCCGACTGCACCCGAGCGTTCATCCGGCGCCTCCGTCGCGACCCTGCTCACGCCGCTCTTTCAAGGCGCGTGCCAGGCGGCAAGTCGAATGGTTGCGGCTGGTTGCGATTGACGGACGACCGTCCGGATTGGACGAGTTGGACGGACGTCCAACGGGTGTCCAACGCGGTGGCGGTCGCGAAGCCGGGGAGGGCGGGGCTCAGGAAGCGGGGGACGGCGACACGGTCGGGAGCCAGATCGCCCCGAACGCGGGCGACTCGCCCGCGACGGGGCACGTGATCACGCCCGGCGGTGCGCCGGAGAGCGGGGCGCAATGAAGCGCCGTCCCGACGGGATCCTCCTGCAGGAGCGTCACGACCGGCGCGGGCAAACCCGCCGCCGAGGTCGTCGGCGTACATCGCCCAGCCCCAGCCCCGGCGGGCGAGGCCGGAGAGCAGGTCCTGGATGTAGAGGTCGAAGCCGAGTACGACGGGGTCGCCCTTCACCCGGCGCGCGACCGCGATCCATGCCTCGACGTACCGCTGGAACAGGGCGTCGTCGCTCCGGAGCCGGTCGTAGCAGGCCTTCACGTGCGGGTCCAGGTAGTTCACCACGCCGAAGCCCTGCGTCGCCAGGCTGCGGAAGTCGCCGGAACCGTGCCAGGGCAGCAGGCCGGGCGTGTACTTGGCCGAGTTGGATACGCTCGCCCCGTGCAGGTTGAGCGTGCGCCCCCGCGCGTCCAGGATCGCGGTCCCGGCGCGGTGGAACCCGGGCCCGGGGGGGGCGAGCGGGTACGAGACCTCGGGGGGCACGTCGGCCGCCTCCTCCACCGTCTCCCCGGGAGCGTCCGGCAGGTCGGGGCCGGCCTCCGGTGCCGGGTCGGACGCGACGTCCGCCGGCAGGTCCGCGGCCGGGGGCGCCCCGGCGCACGCGCCGAGGACCGAGAACGCAAGGGACGCGAGCGCAGCGATGCAACGACGCATGTCCCGATTCCAACCCCACCCGATGCAACGCGCCGCCGGGATTGCGCTACACTCGCCCGCCGGAGGGTGGTGCATGGCGCGCCCGTTCTCGTGCCTCGTGCTCGCGATCGCCGCGACCGCGCTCGCCTCGCCGTCCATCGCCCGGTCCCCCGGGGCGAGCGCGGACGAGGACGCCGCGCTCATCCTTTACGAGGCCGGGCGCGACGCCTACAAGCGCGGCGACGACGCGACCGCGGTCCGCGAGTTGGAACGCGCCTTCGCGCTGGCCCCGAACGACTTCATCCGCTTCTACCTGGGCCTGTCGCTGGAGAGGTCGGGCCGTTGCGCCGATGCGAAGGCCCACCTGGCCGCGCTCGCGGGGAAGCTCCCGCCCGAGCAGGAGGACGCGCGCCTCGCGGCGGCGGCCCGGTGCGCGCTCGCGGAGGTCGATGCGTTCGCCCAGGACGGCGACTGCACCGGGGCCGCCGCCGCGCTCGGCGGGATCCGGGGGCGCCTGCCCGCCGACCTCGAGGCGCGCCGCCTGGGCCTCGTGGGGGCCTGCGAGATCCGGAAGGCCACGACCCTGTCCGAGGCCGGCAGGTGCGGCGAGGCCATGGGCCTCGTGGACTCGATCCCGAAGGCGGTCGGCGCGGAGGTGGACGAGGCGCGCGCGCGCATCACCGCGGAGTGCCAGCGCCTGACCGCGGGGTTCGTGCCCAAGGACGCCTCCCAGCGCGCCGCGTTCGTGCTGCTGAAGGCGGGGTTGAAGGCGCTGGAGGCCGGGAACCCGAGCCTCGCGATCGAGAAGCTGGAGAAGGCGCTGAAGCTCTACGACGAGCCCCACATCCGGCTGCTGGCGGCGCGCGCGCGGTACGCCGCGCTGGACTGCGCGGGCGCGCTCGCGCACGGCGAGATCGCGGTCCGGGGCCTTCCCGAGGCGAAGAACGAGATCGAGACGATGCGCACCTGGTGCGACACGTTCGACGTGCCCGAGGGCGTGCCGCAGGGCGCGCCGCTCGATGCCCGCGGGCGCCTGTCCCTGATGGGACGCTACCGGGACGCGACCGCGCTCCGGGTGGGCGGGTTCGACCTGCTCGCGTCGACGTTCGCGACCTGGGACAACCCCCGCGCCAGGCTCTTCCTGGGCCGGCGCCTGTTCGCGGCGGGCCGGTACGCCGAGGCCGCTGCGATGCTCGACGCCGCGGCCGGCCGCCTGACCGACCGGGAGGCCGAGGCGACGGCGCTCGCGGCGCGCGCCCGCTTCGCCGCGGCCGACGACAACCCGGGCGTGCCCAAGGATCAGGTCCATGACGCCTGGCGCAAGTCGTCGGAGTTGTTGAGCTCCGGCGACGCCAAGGGCGCGGTCGCGGCCGCGAGTCCCTACCCCCGGAACCCCTGGGTGGCCCGGGTGCTCGCCGAGGCGTACGCCCGGCAGGGCGATTGCGACGCGGTCGCCGACCACGTCGGCTGGGCCGCGCGGTCCGTCCCCCCTCCCGGGCCGAACTGGGCGCAGTCGCTCGACGACACCTGCCTGGGCGTCCGCCGCGCCGAGCGCGTGGAACGGGACCGGGTCGAGCGCGCCGGGCAGGCGGTGGCCGCGCGATCGCGTTCCCGCGTGCAGCGGGGCGTGGGCTACGGCCTGCTCGCGGCCGGCGGCGCGTGCGTGGTCGTCGCGGCGGTCGCCGGCTGGCAGTACGGGAAGGCCGTGTCCGATTCCGACGACGCCATGGCCGCCTATTCCGCCGCGACGAACGCCGGGGCCGCGACGTCGGCACGCGCCTCGGCCGGGGATGCCCGCACCCGGGCCCGGACGTGGTCCACGGTCGGCTGGTCGGTCGGGTGCGCGGCCGTGGCTGCGGCGACCGCGGGCGGGGTGCTGTGGGCGCTCGCGGACCGCAAGGACAGGGCGTTCCCCGTCGTGGCTGCCCCATGGGTGGACCCGGCCGGATCCGGCGGCGCGGGCCTCGCCGCGTCGGCGAGGTTCTGATGCTTCGTCGGCTTCCGATGCTTCGCGCGCCCCTCCTCCCTGTCGCCCTGGCCGCCGTCGTCTCGGCGGCAGCCCTGCACCTGCCCGCCTGCGCCCCCGAGCAGGAGTTCGACCACGTCTGCGACCCGATCACGCCCTCCTTCGACCCGTGCGGGTGCCGCCGCCTTACCGACCCGTGCCCGCTCGGGACCGCGTGCCGGACCAACGCGACCGGGGAGGCCGAGTGCCAGTGCGACACCTTCTGGTGCCCGGCCGAGGGCCCGAACCGGACCTGCTGCTCCTCGGCCATGGTGTGCGTGGACGGCGCCTGCCGCATGCCCGAGTGCGGGACGCGCCAGTGCGGCCACGATCGCTGGGGCCTGCCGTGCGGCCCGCTCGACGGCGACTGCCCTTGCGGCCACGTCTGCAAGGCCGAACAGACCTGCGTGTTCGCGGCATGTGACGGCCCCAAGCCCGGCGACCCCGCGCGCCAGTGCGGGGCCGACGGCTGCGGCGGCCTGTGCGGCAGGGAGCCGGGCGACCTCGGCTGCAAGGCGGGCTGCGGCATCTACTGCAACGAGCATCGCCTGTGCGCGTTCGACCCGTGCCACGATCGCGAGTGCGGCGTCGACCCCTGCTCCGGGGCGAACCACTGCGGGACCTGCGCCGACGCGGGCGCCTCGTGCACCGCCGACGGCCGGTGCGTGCCTTGACGGCGGCCGGTGCGTGCCGTGACGGCGGCCGGTGCGTGCCGTGACGGCGGCCGGTGCGTGCCGTGACTGCGGCGGGGGCGTGCCGTGACGGGG
>VGRB01000030.1 GCA_016875475.1 Deltaproteobacteria bacterium | reverse complement strand
ATCTCGCCGCAGGAGGTCTACCGGTTCGAGGGGTACTCCGTGTTGAGCGGGGATGTGAAATGAGAGAGCGCAGGGGACGGCGGGCTCGGATTCGGGTTCGGGGACGGGGGAGCGTGGAGCTGCTGCTTGCGTGGGTCGCGGCGACGGCGATCGGGTGCGGGGGGGGGACGACGCCGAATCCGGGGATCGATACGGCCGGGGGGGATCCGGGGCCGGACGTGGCGGACGTGCCGGTCGAGGCGGCCCCGGAGGTGGGGGATTCGGATGCTCGGCCCGGGGACGACGGCACGGGGCCGGAAGTCGGGCCGGACACGGCGGCTGACGAGGCGGGCGAGCAGGGGCCGGAGGCGGTCGAGGAGCTCCCGAAGCCCTGCGAGGAGGGCGCGGTCTGCGACGACGGCGACCCCTGTACTCACGTGGATCGCTGCACCGGCGGGGTTTGCGCGGGAGCCGCGTACGCGTGCGACGACGGCCGCGACTGCACCGGGAACGAGTGCGACGGCTACGGGGGGTGCCGCTACCCGACGAAGCCGGGCTTCTGCCTGGTCAACAACGTCTGCTACGAGGCGGGGCGCGCGGCGCCGCTCAACGCGTGCGCGAAGTGCGACCCGGGCGTCGCGTCCGACGAGTTCTCCGCGGCGCCCGACGGCTCGGCCTGCGGCGCGGACGACCCGTGCCTGCGCACCGGCGAGTGCGCGGGCGGGCAGTGCAGCGCGGCCCCGGCCGACTGCGACGACGAGAACCCGTGCACCGACGACAGTTGCGTGCCGCTGGAAGGGTGCAGGAACGTCGCGAATTTCGACGGTTGCGAGGACGGCGACCCGTGCACGCTCGGCGACCAGTGCAGGGACGGCGAGTGCGTGACCGGGTTCCTGCCGCTCGACTGCTGGGACGGCAACCCGTGCACGGCCGACCTGTGCACGCCGGCCGGGTGCGAGAACCCCGCCGTGGCGATCCTGTGCGAGGACGGGGACGTCTGCACCGAGGGCGACCGCTGCGTCGAGGGAGCCTGCACCGCGGGCGACGCGGTCGTCTGCGACGACGGCAACGACTGCACGACCGAGGCGTGCTACGCGGGCATGGGCTGCCAGTACGACATCGTGGACAGCCCCTGCTGCTCGAAGACCGGCGCGAACGTGTGCGACGACAAGAACCCGTGCACGCACGACGTCTGCAACCCGGGCGGGACCCCGGGCGTGGACCTCTGCCGGAACACGCCCTGGACCGGGCCGTGCAACGACGGCAACCTCTGCACCGGCCCGGACAGGTGCGGCGAGGACGGGAAGTGCGCGGGCCCCGAGCGCGACTGCGACGACCAGAACGGCTGCACCGCGGATTCCTGCGACCCGAAGAAGGGGTGCGTCTACACGGTGGTCGGCGGGGCCTGCGACGACGGGAGCCTCTGCACGACCGACGACGCCTGCCTGCCGAACGGGGTGTGCAGCGGCAAGCCGGTGTCGTGCGACGACAAGAACGGGTGTACCAAGGACTCCTGCGCCCCGGCCACGGGCTGCGCCCACGAGGCGACCGCCGGCGCCTGCAACGACGGGAACGCCTGCACCTCGGGCGACAGTTGCGCGACCGGCACCTGCATGGGCGCGCCCACGGACTGCAACGACGGCAACCCCTGCACCACCGACGGGTGCCACCCGGCGGCCGGGTGCCGGCACACCCAGGTCGCGGGGCCGTGCGACGACGGCAAGTCCTGCACGGTGAACGACCAGTGCACCGGCGGCGTCTGCACCGGCACGCAGGTCGGCCTGTGCTGCACCCCGGACTGGAGCGCGCCGGTCAACCGCGTGTCCTCGCTCGCGCTCGGCGAGTCGGGCCACCCGGGCCAGGGCCTGGACGTGGACGGCAAGCCCGGCACGTGCGCCCCGCCGGACAAGTGCTCGGCCGGGATCGACAACAGCCTGTCGTCCCTGTCCGCGGTCGCGAACCCCGAGCTGAAGAAGGCGTTCGACAAGGGCGACATCAACATCCTGTTCGAGAGCCGCGGGTTCAACACGAACGGCACGGCGTTCATGCTCGCGTTCTGGGACGGCAAGCCGGCGGACGCCGGGTGCGACGTGGCGACCCAGTCGTGCGCGTACCTCGTCAACCCGGACATGATGGACAGCCAGTGCAAGCCCATGTACGGGTTCGCGAACGCGAAGGTCGTGGGCGACAAGCTGACCGCGGGCGGCGTGGGCTACGGCTGGCCGCTCGACATCCCGATCACGGACGGGGTCACGCTCCACGTCGAGGTGGCGAACACCCAGATCCAGGCGAACGTCACGCTGTCGGGCGGGAAGCCCGTGGCCATGACGAACGGCCTGCTCGCCGGCGCCGTGCCCAAGGCCGCGATGATCGAGGCCATCAAGGCGATCCCGGACGACCAGCTCCCGCCGCCCCTGACCAAGGACACCATCATCGGCCTCATGGACTTGCTCGTGGTGAACGACATCGACACGGACGGCGACAAGAACCTCGACGCCGCGAGCGTCGGGATCCGGTTCTCCGCGATCGGGGGGTCCATCGCGGGCCTCAAGGACTGACCCGGGAGGAGGCCGTACCGGACCATGATGGCGCCTCGCCACGGCCGCGTCGAGACCCAGGCGAGCCGGATCGTGGTTTCGGGGGCCATCGACCTCGGTGACTTCCGCAGGCTCCTCGCCGCCATGCATGATGTCACGGCCCGCCGCGGTTACAGCGACGTCCTGCTGGACTTCGGACAATGCGAGACGGCGTTCCCCGGGCCCATGGCCGCGGTCTGCGCTGCCGTGTTGCGTCTGCGTCAGGGGGGCGTCGAAACGGCGGCGATCCTCCCTTCCGAGGAGCGGCTCCGCAAGTTGTTCGTGAATGCTGGTTGGGCCTACCTGCTCGACCCGGCCAACCAGCCCGAGTCGCGATTCCGTGGATACCGCCACGTACCGGTGGTCCAGTTCATGTCGCCGGCCGAACAGAAGTCCGTCGTGGACCGGATGATGGATGCCACGCTCGCCTCCACCGTCGGGCTCGCGCGCGGCGACCTGACAGCCATACACTGGTCGTTGAACGAGATCACGGACAACGTCCTGGTCCATTCGTCATCCCCGGTCGGAGGCGTGGTCCACGTGAACCACTTCCGCCGGCAGAAGAGAATCGAGTTCGTCGTCGCCGATCCCGGCGTCGGTATCCCGGCAACGCTGCGGGAGGGCCATCGATTCGCCTCCGACGCAGAGGCGCTCGACCGAGCCATCCGGCAGGGCGTCACCCGGCGAAAGGACATCGGTCAGGGAAACGGTCTCTACGGTACGTTCCGGGTGGCCGAGGCCAACCGCGGGTACTTCCGGGTGCACTCCGGGTCCGCGCGGCTCTCATACGAAGGCGGGACCCTGCACGTCCGCACCGAGGCAATCGTCCATCGGGGCACGCTCGTCGTCGTGGGGCTGGACTACTCGAACCCTGCGGCCCTCGGGGAAGCGCTTCGCCTCGGCACCGGGCAGCGGGAGCTCTCCGAGGGGGACTACATCCAGCTCCGATACGAGGACATGACCGCCGACGTCCTCGTCGTACACGTCTTCAGCGAGGTCGCCTCGGTGGGTTCGCGCGTGGCCGGGGAGCCGTTCAGACGGAAGCTCCTGAATCTGGTCAGGACCCATCCCGGGCACCGCATCGTCCTGGACCTGTCCGGCATCGACCTCGTATCGAGCAGCTTCGCCGACGAGGCGTTCGGGAAGCTGTTCGTCCAGATCGGGCCGCTCCAGTTCATGCGCACCTTCACGTTCAGGAACGTCACGCCACTTGTGAAATCCCTGATCGACAAGGCAATCGTGCAACGCAGCGCCGCCTCGGACTGAGCTTGTGCCCCGCTGCGGCCTGGTGCCGTCCGATTCGCCGAGCGCCGAAGGGTACACCGTTCCCCGCCAGCGACCTACAGCCCGCAGAACCCGACGGGCTGCGCCGGGGGCGTCACCGGCGCGAGGTCCGGCGCGGGCACGGCCTTGCCCTTCACCTGGTCGAGCCGATACACCTTCGCTGCGGGCCCGACGCCGATCTGCAGCTCCTCGATCGCGGTCAGGTAGACGTAGCCGCCGGTGGTGGCGGTCCCGTCGGCCGAGTTGTAGTCGAGGATCAGGCTCTGGCGGCCGTCCGCGTCGGTCCCGCAGGGCCAGCAGTACTTCGCGAAGGGGTCGTCCACGGTCGGCGCGTCCCAGCCGAGCGCGTCGTCGTGCGTCATGATGAGCACCGCCCCGTTGGGCGTGGCCGGCTTCTCCACCACGACGGTCCCGTCCGGCACCACCAGGACGAGCCGATCCGTGCCGGGATCGCCCCATATCGCGTCGCCGGCGCTGCCGCCGCCGAAGATGTTCCCGCCCTGCGACTTGCCCGGCCAGACGTCCTTGTTCTCGTCGAGGTACCAGAAGAACGTGTCGTCCCCCCAGCCGCCGAACAGCCGCGTGTCGGTCACGTTCCCCCGGATCACGACGACGTCGTCGCCGTCGCCGGGGTCCGGCGCGTCGGTTCGCCCTCCCGCGCCGTTCCCGAGGTCCACGCAGCCCGCGCGCACGTCCCGGATGAACACGAGGTCGGCCCCCGGCCCGGTGTGCAGGCACATCTGGTTGTTGTTGTAGAGGTCCGCCCCCGCAGGGACGCAGTCCGCGACGATCAGGTCGTCGTCGTGCAGCGCCCCCGTGAGCGTCGATCCCGTTCGGAAGTCGAGCGACCACGCTTCCTTGTAGACGAGCACGTCGGGACCGTCCCCGAGCTGCCCGGTCGTGCTGTGCAGGAGTCCGTACGGGCCCAGGTCGAGCACGTCCGTGCCGGGGGACCCGTCGAAGGCCTCGATCAGAGCGTTCATGTCGATGCCCTTCGGATCGACGGGCACCAGGCGCCACCCGAACTGCCGCCCGCACCCGTCCAGGAGCGGCTCGAACGTGCCCATCAGCGCCTCGAACCCCTTCCAGATCGCGAAGTCGTCGTTCGCGTCCTCGTAGTCCCACTCGCCGGGCGGGAGGATCGGGGTCGGCACCCCCTCGTGCAGGTGGCCGTCGCCGTATTCGTCGTCGATCAGCCCCGGGATCGGGAAGTCCCCGTCCGCCGGCGTCCACGACCCGTTCCACGAATACGCGTTCGGCGCGGCCCATCCCCCCACTTCCGGTACCGGGAACACGCCCGGAACCGCGGCGCCGCACGGGGACGCGCCGTCGGGTCCCGCGTCTGGGGACGGGTCGGGGAGCGCGTCGGGCGCGGGGTCGGGCGCGGGGTCAGGGAGCGCGTCGGGCGCTGGGTCGGGGAGCGCGTCGGGAGCGGGGTCGGGCGCTGGGTCGGGGAGCGCGTCGGGCGCGGGGTCGGGCGCGGGGTCGGGGGACGCGTCGGGAGCGGCCGCCTCGGGCGGCGCGTCCGGGGCGACCGCCTCGGGACGCGCGTCGTTCCCCGTCTCCGCCGCCCGGTCGGTCGGCGCGTCCTGCGGAACCTCGCCGACGACGTCAGGCACCGCTACCACGCCGCCGTCCCCCCCGCCGGCCGTCGCCCCGCCGCCGCAAGCAGCGAGCGCGATCACCACCGCCAGACACGCCCGTCGCCGCTCCATCCGCACCTCCCGCGAACCCGTCCCAGGGACGATCATACCGGACCTCCCGCGCCACGGCCTCCCCGGCGGGACCGGCCCCGCTCTTCCGCGGGGTGGAGGCGACGCGCCGATAGGGCGGCGCCCGCGGCGGATCGGGTATCATCGCGAGAATACGACCCCGGCGGCAGGAGGGGCCGACCGCATGGGGGCGGGGGACCCCGGGGGCCGGATACCATCCGGGGGCCGGAGCCTGCGGGAGGAGGCCGGCGACATGGCGACGACCGAGGGCGCTGCCGCACGTCCCATCAAGCAGCCGGGCGCCCTTTCCGGCCGGGTCCGGCGGCTGCGCGATCACTTCTTCCGCGGCGTGGCGCGGCCCTGGCGGAACGAGTTCGAGTGCTTCACCACGGGCACGCCGTGGGACGTGGTCTACGACGAGGCGACCTACTACATCGTCCCGGAGACGTACCCGTTCCTCCAGACGTTCCGCAGTTCCACGCTCCAGGCCGCGCGGCCGGTCCCGCTTCCGGACGGGTTCTTCGACCTGTCCCTGCCCGAGCGGCGGGCGTGGATGATCCGCGAGGTCATGGTCGAGCACCTCCCGGCCGAGGTCCTGCCGGGCGACCTCGTCGCGGGGGGGCGGTTCAACGTCCTGGCGTCCCGCTGCTGGACCCGGCGCGAGGCGGCCGAGCGCGATGCGGCGCTCCTCGGCCCGCGGGGCGCCCGCGCGGCCACGCTCTGGTTCCACCGGCACGGCTACGGCAACGCCGGGGCCACGTCCGGCCACCTCGTCCCGGACTACGAACGGGTGCTGGCGCACGGGTTCGAGTCGATCCACGCGGACCTGGACGCGCGGCTCGCCGCCATGCCGCCCGCGGACGTCCGGGGTGCGAAGGGCGCGCAGCTCCGCGCGATGCGGACCGCCGCGACGATGGCCCGGGACCTCGCGGCGCGGTACGCCGCGCTCTGCCGGGACCTCGCCGCCTCCGAGCCCGACCCGGACCGGCGCGAGGAGCTGAGGGGGATTGCCGCGAACCTCGACCGCGTGCCGTGGCGGCCCGCGCGCACGTTCTGGGAGGCGGTCCAGGCGCTCTGGCTGACCCACATGCTGGTGCTCGCGGACGAGAACTACCCCGGCGCGGGCGTCTCGTTCGGCCGCGTGGACCAGTACCTGCTGCCATACTGGCGGCGCTCGATCGCGGGAGGCATGGACCCCGGGTTCGGCCGCGAGGTCCTGCGGTGCTTCTGGATCCACTGCAACACGGCCTACGACGCGATGATCCGCGTGGGGGGGAACCAGGGCATCACGGCCGGGTTCGGCCAGCTCCTGACCCTGTCCGGGCTCACCCGCGACGGGAGCGACGGCACGAACGAGCTGACCCACGTCTTCCTGGACGTGATCGACGACATGACGCCGATCCTCGAACCGAAGCCGAACGTGCGCCTGCACCGGGACTCGCCCGACTCCCTGCTCGACCGCGTGGTGGACCAGGTCGCGCGCAGCCAGGGCGCGCCGTTCCTGCTCAACTTCGATGAGCGATCCATGGCCGGGATGCTGCGCGAGGCCGCGCGCGCGGGCGTGACGCACCTGATCCACGAGGCGAACGTCGCGGACTACGCGCCGGTCGGCTGCCTCGAGAACACCATGGCGGGCAACGACCGGTCCGGCACGGTGGACATCAACCTGAACCTCCTGAAGGCGGTCGAGCTGGCCCTGACCGGCGGACGGGACCTGCTGCCCGCGACCGACCCGCTGACCGGCGTCGCCGACCCGATCCGGCAGGACGGACCGGCGACCGGGGACGCGTGCAGGTTCGCCACGTTCGACGAGTTCTGGGCGGCATACGCGACGCAGACGCGGGCGCTGGTGAAGCGCGCCGCGGACCTCTACGAGCGGACCGAGGCGGTGCGCGCGCGGTTCGGCCCGACCCCGTACCTGTCTTGCCTGGTCCGCGGGTGCGCCGAGCAGGCGAAGGACGTGACCCGGGGCGGGGCGGAGCTGTCCTTCGTCACGGTCGAGGGCGTCACGTTCGCGACCACCGTGGATTCGCTGCTCGCGATCCGCCACCTCGTGTTCGAGACGCGGCGCTGCACCATGGCCGACCTGATCGCGGCCCTCCGCGACAACTGGGAGGGCCACGACGTGCTCCGCGCCTTCGCGCGCAACCGCTGCCCGAAGTACGGCCGCGACGACGACGCGGCGGACGGGATGGCGCGGCGCGTGATGGACCTCTGGACCGACGAGGTCTGGCGCCACAGGACCGCGTCCACGGGGCGTCGCATGCGGCCGGGCATGCTGTCGTGGAACTACTGGGTCGGCGACGGGTTCGTGCTGGCCGCGAGCCCGGACGGGCGGCCGAAGGGGCAGTTCCTGTCGAACGCGATCTGCCCGACGAACGGCGCGGACAGCCTGGGCCCGACCGCGAACGCGAACTCGGTAGGCAAGGCGCTCGGAGGACACGCGGAGGACGGGCGCGGCGACTGGCGGGACTGGCTGTGCTCGCTCCCGAACGGCGCGAGCCACACGATCACGTTCAACCCGGCGCTGTTCCGCGACGAAGCCCACCGCGAGCGGTTCAAGGCGTGCCTGAGGGGGTACGCGAGGAACGGCGGCACCGCGCTCCAGGTCAACGTGCTCGACCCCTCCTGGTCCGCGGGCGCCTGGTCGGCGCGGCCGGGGCCGGCCCCGTCGCGGCCTGCGCGATCGAGGTCGAGCGCGTCCACAACTCCATGCCTCCGAAGCACGGCCAGGTCTGGCCGCGACCACCGCTGCGCGCGGTGCGCGAGTTCTGATCCGGGCCTGCTCTCGTCCGCGCGCGACGGCGCCCTCCGGGGCGCTTCGGAGCGCTTCGGAGCCCTTCGGAGCGCTTCGGTTTGATCGGTCCCCGGATTGCTGCTAACCTGTGGCCGCCCGCGGAGGTGTCCGATGACCAAGGCGCTCCGGGTCCCGGTCGTTCTGGTGACTGCAATCGTGGCGGCGTCCGCCGCCGGGTGCGTCAAGACATCCGGCCGCAACCCGCTCAAGGACCAGGTCCGCAAGGAGCAGGTCAACCTGCCCTCGCGACCGAACCTCGCCGTGCGGCCGGCCGCCGAGAAATACCAGGACGGCGCGCTCTCGGTCGAGGGCTTCCTGAGGCAGGCCCGCGACCTCGTCGGCAGGGAGGTCACGCTCCGCGGCTACATCCAGGCGGTCGAGACGTGCCCGGCCGAGCAGGAGCGCTGCGAGATCGTGCCGCACATGGCGCTCGTGGACGACCTGTCCGCCGCGCGCCGCAAGGTGTTCGTGGTCGCGGACCCGCCGGACCTGTTCTTCAAGGACATGCCCGCCAAGTCGCAGCAGACGTTGAAGGGCGCCGTCGCCATGTGGTCGCCGGACGGGCGCCTCATCAACCTCGACGGCATGCTCGTGGTCAAGCTCGCCGTTCCCGCTCCTGCCGCCGCTCCCGGCGTGGGTGCGACGACTGCCGCCTCGAAGTAGTGCCGCAGGGGAAAGCCCCACCCGCCGGCTGGCCGGGCCGAAGACGCCGCCCTGATACGCGTCGTTGAGATGCGCTACGTTGCCGCGCGGGCGACGTCTTCTACAGTATTGAATCGGCAGCCGGCGGGGGAACAGGGAGCGGGTCTCCCGAAAGGGATTGTGCATGAGGGCTGCGGTTCCTTATCCCCTGACCAGCACCGGCTGCCCCATGCGCAGCACGTCGCCGACGCCGACCCGGAACGACCACGGCCCGGGCTCGAGCACGAGCACGACCGTGGATCCGAGGTGGAACGTGCCCAGCTCGTCGCCCTTGCGGAACGGGACGGGGGGGGAGATGTCGCGGCACTCGGAGCGGCGGCCCACGTTGGTGCGAAGGTCGCAATACGACACGGAGATCCGGCCGACGCCCGTCGCGCCGACCATGACCAGCGCGACCTGGCCGAACGCGGTGCCCGCGATCGTGGTGATCCGCTCGTTCTGCGCGAACAGCCGCGGCACGACCCGCGTGGCGCGCGGCGCAACCGTGTAGAGGCGGCCCGGCGAATACCGGCTCCCGGCCACCTCCCCGTCGCACGGGAAGTGGACGCGGTGGTAGTCGCGCGGGCTCAGGTAGATCGTCAGGAACGGGCCGCCCTCGAGGCCCAGGGCCAGCTCGCGGTCGCCGAGCAGGTCGCACAGCTCGTAGTCGCGTCCCTTGGCCTGCACGACCATCCCGCGCTCGACGCGGCCCACGCTCTGGACGCGGCCGTCCGAGGGCGAGGCGATCACGTCCGCGGACGCGTCAACGACGCGCGCGCCGGGCTTCAACCGCCGTGTGAAGAACGCGTCGAACGTCGGGAAGCCCCCCGCCGGCACCTCGGCCTCCCCCAGCGAGATCCCGCACACCCGGCAGTACGACGCGACCATGGCGTCCAGCACGGGGCGCGGCAGCGGGAGGTCCGCGAACCGCCCGATCCCCCGCGACGGCAGGTTGCCGGACGCGGCCCGATAGACCATGCGCAGCAGGTCGTCGGGGGTCGCCCGCGGCAGGCGCGATCGCAACGAAACTGGCATCCCTCAGACCTCCACCGCCGCGAGCACGGACCGCTCGTCCGTGCGCACCATCTCGAAGTAGCGCTTCAGGCGGCCGGCGAGCGCGGACTGCGTGACCCGGTCGAACGACCGCGGACCGAAGCCCTCGACGCAGAAGGACGCGACCACCGTACCCACCGCGAGCGCGTCCCGGATCGACGCCGGCGAGACGTCGCGGACCAGATCGAGGTAGCCGACGGTGCCGGCGGCGAAGCTGTCCCCGGCGCCGGTCGGATCCACGACCGCCTCGATCGGGAAGGCGGGAAACAGCGAGATCCGCTCCGGGGTGAAGAGGAGCGCCCCGTGCTCGCCGCGCTTCACCACCAGGGCCTTCGCCCCCATGCCAAGCACCCTGCGCGCGGCCGTGATCACGTTCGCGTCGCCCGAGAGCCGCACGACCTCGTCGTCGTTGAGGAACAGCAGGTCCACGCGCGGCATCAGCCGCACGAGGTCGTCCCGCTGGTTGTCGATCCAGATCTGGATCGTGTCGAGCCCGACGAACCGCGCGGACCGGCACTGCGCCAGCACCAGCCCCTGGAGGTCGGGCTTGATGTTGCCCAGGAACAGGACGTCCGGCGCGCGCAACGCGGGGGGGATCACCGGGCTGAACTCCGCGAACACCCCCAGCTCGGTCGCGAGCGAGTCGCGGCCCTTCATGTCGGCGTGGTAGCGGCCGTGCCAGCGGAAGGTCTTCCCGGGCCGCCGCTCGAGCCCGGCGAGGTCCACGCCCCGCTGCTCGAGGAATGCCCGGTCCTCCTCCAGGAAGTCCTCGCCGACCACCGCGACCAGCGACGGTCGGGTGAGCAGGCTCGCGGCGGTGGTGAACCACGTCGCGGACCCGCCCAGGACCGCGACCGGGTCGCGACCGGGCAGCTCGATGACGTCGTAGGCGACGGACCCGACACAGAGCAGGCTCATTGCAGGCGCTCCGCGAAGAGGTCAGAGATGGCGGCCCGCGATGGGCATCAGCCGCTCGCGCGCCGCGGGCGTGATCCGGTCCCGGGCCGTGATGATCGCACCGTCCGCTGCGTCGCGGCAACCGCACGGCGCGGCCTCGCCGAGGTGGGCCAGCGCGTCGAGTATCAGCGCCTTGGCGCGGGAGGTGCCCGCGTCGAGCCGCTCCACGACCGACCCGACGGACACGTCCTCGTGGCCGGTGTGCCAGCAGTCGTAGTCCGTGGGGAGCGCGATCGTCGCGTAGCAGATCTCGGCCTCGCGCGCGAGCTTGGCCTCGGTCGCGTTCGTCATCCCGATCACGTCCACGCCGATCTGCCGGTACATCATCGACTCGGCGCGCGACGAGAACTGCGGCCCCTCCATGCACACGTACGTCCCCCCCTCGTGGAACGGGATCGCGGAGGCGCGCGCCCGCGCCGCGAGCAGCGCACGGAGCGACGGGCAGGTCGGATCGGCCATGGACACGTGCGCGACCAGCCCGTCCCCGAAGAACGTGGAGGCGCGCAGGTGCGTGCGGTCGATGAACTGGTCCACCAGGACGGGTACCGTCAGCGCGATCTCCTCCTTCATGCTGCCGACCGCGCTGACCGAGAAGATGCGCGTCACCCCGAGCATCTTCATGGCTGCCACGTTCGCGCGGTACGGCAGCTCGGACGGCGAGAAGCGGTGCCCCCGGCCGTGGCGCGGGATGAATACCACCTCGACCCCCCCGAGCCGGCCCACGATCGGGGGGTCGGACGGGTGTCCGAACGGCGTCACGACCTCCTCGGTCCTGACGTCCTCGAAGCCCTCCATCAGGTAGAGTCCCGTTCCCCCGATCACCCCGATCCGCTCCATCACTCCTCCTCCTCCCCGTACCCGAACCCGAGCCCGAACCCGATCCCGGTGCCCGTGCCCGCCTGCCTTCCGGGCGCCGGACCTTACCACACTCACGCCCGCGCGAGCAGCGCGGACGACAGCCGCTCGGCCCAGCACAGCGCGCCGTCGAACCCCGCGAGCGGCGCGGGCCTGAGGCACCGCCACGCGAGCGACGGGAATCCGAACTCCACGAACGGCACGTCGATGCCCGCGGCGGCCAGCGTCCGCCACTCCCAGGAGCTGCCGACCAGCACGTCGAGCCCCCGGCCGGCGACCGCCCGCCGCGCGTGGAGCAGCAGGGAGTCCGCGCTCGGGTCGAAGGTGCGCTCCGGCGACTCGGCCCCGGCCGCGGCGGCCACGCCGGCGGCGGGCTCGCGGGCCCGCTCGAGGCCGCAAGCCACCTCCATCCCGTAGTCCTCGCCCATCATCCGCGACAGCCCCGGCAGCCAGTCCGGGACGGCCGACACCAGCGCGCGGCGGCCGGCCAGCACCCGCCCGGCGACCGCGTCGACCCAGGGCACGGCCGCCGCGAGACCGCGCTCGATCACCTCGTCCGCGGCGCCCGGGCGTCCCGATGCGGTCGCGACGGCACGGAGCCAGTCCGCGGTGCCGCCCAGACCGACCGGCAGGTCCAGCTCGACGACCGTCGCGCCCGACCGCGCCGCCAGCAGCCGGGCCGCGAGGCGTCCCGACGGCAGCGCGACCAGCAGCGACGACCTCGCGGCCTCCGCCAGCCCCGCGAACGGCGCCCCGGACAGCCACGTCGCCGTCGGATCGAGTCCGACGGCACGCAGCAGGCCCGAGAGCGCCTCGACCGTGCCGACGTGGTCGCCCTCGCCGCGCTCGAAGAAGTAGCCGACCACGGTCGCGCGGCCGGGGACGGGCCCGCCCGCGAACGCCGCGGCCGGCAGCTCGCGCGCCAGGTCCGCCAGGATCGAGGCGATCGCGTCGCGGAAGTCGCGGGCGATCCTCTGCGCGGTCGCCGCGACCACGATCGGCTCCGGCCCGAGACGCTCCCGGACCGAGGCGGCGATCGCCGAGAGGTCGTCGCCTGCGATGGTCAGGTCGGACAGCTCCGCGAGGACCACGAGCCGAGGCCGGAGGAGCGGCAGCACGCGGTCGAGCGCCTGCCGGATCGGCCTGGCCGCGCCGAGCGGCGCCAGGCTCGAGTCGGTGAACGTCGAGACGAGCCGGGGCAGAGCGCCCGGCGCCATCAGGGTCTGCCGCACGTCGTGCAGACGCAGCGTCGCGTGAACCTGCTCGTCCACGCACGGCCCTCCGGCGTAGATCACGACCCCGTCCGGGATCGCGGCGCCGCACACGAGCACTCCGTCCGTGAAGGTCGGCGTCAGCCGCGCGGACCGGTCGACCGGAGCCGTCGCCATCACGCTCAGCCCTCCCCTGCCCCGCCGCGGAAGTGGCGCGGGTACGCCCGGTACAGCCGCTGCCGGGACATCGCGACCAGCCGCGCCGCGGTGCGCTCGGCACCCGCGAGTCCCGGCTCCAGGTGGCGGATCGCGAACGGCACCGCCCCGCCCGCCTTGGCCGCCGCGCCTTCGGCCTTGTCGCAATAGACCAGGTCGAGCCCGAGCCGCCGGATCGACTCCGACGTGCCCGGGCCGGCGCGGAGGTCCTCCTTCACGAAGGACAGCCGCTCCGCGAGGTCCGCGGGCAGGCCCGCATACGCCTCGGCCGCGCGGTCCGCCTTGTTCCCGAGCACGGTCACGCGGAAGCCCGAGTCCAGCAGCAGCAGGACCGGGTCGAAGCCGAAGAAGAACCGCGGGCTGCACATCTCGGCTGCCGAGCCGACGTCCGCGATCAGGCCGACCGACACCCCTCCCGCGCGCTCGCGGAGGCGGGGGAGGTCCGGGGCGAGCCGCCGCGAGGTCTCGGCCCAGGCCACGTCGTCCGGCACGGGCCTGCCGACCGATCGGCAGACCGCGTCCACCCAGCGGCGCGTCGCGTTCTCGCCGTACGGAGCGGGGAACGACTCGACCGCGAACCCGAGGTCCCCGAGGATCGGGACCAGCACGGTCTCGATCGGCGCCCAGGGCGAGGCCACGACCGTGGCGGCCTCGCCGACGCGCGTCCGGAACCCCGACTCGCGGCCGGGACAGAAGGTGGTGGCAACGCGGACGCCCGCCTCGCCGAGCAGGTCGACCAGCTCGCGGATGCCACGCTGGTGGGGCCAGCCGAACCCGGCCAGCGCCACCGCGGCGGGGTCGCGCTCGACGGCGGCGTCGCGGGCCTCCCGGAGGTAGTGGCGCCACCAGCTCCGCGCGAGGGACTCGGTGAACCGCGGCAGGGGGGGGTTCAGGACCTCGACAGGCACGCCGCAATCGGCGAGGCCGCGGCACACGCCGATCGCGTCGTCGCCGACGATCGCGTAGTCGCACCCGAGCGTCACCCGGATCGGAGAGCCGGGGTGAAGCTCGCTCGTCTCGCGCACCGCGGCCTCGAGCCGCGCCTCGCCGCCGAACACGACCGACCGGTCGTCCGTGTCGGTCACGACCGTCCGGATCGCGGGCGACCAGGGGCCCGGGTCGCCGTAGGGGCCGCTCCCCTGCATGATGCTGCGGCCGAACGTGCTCCGGGCCATCGGGCACTCGCGATTGCCGTGGAACACGAGGCACGCCTCGTCGCCGAACAACGCGACGACGTTGAAGAAGTCCCGCCCGCCCCAGGTCGCGAAGAAGTCGGACGTGCGCTCGCCCCATGGGTAGGCCGTGGTGAAGCAGTGGTTGACCATCTCGACGGCGTCGGCGGCGGGGTCGGGATCGGAGGGGGCCGGGGCTTCGGGTACGGGCTCGGGCTGGGGTGCGGGTACGGGTACGGGTACGGGCTCGGGTCCGGGTACGGGTACGGGACTGCCCGCTCCCGGGGCCCGCCCCACCCACCGCATCCCGCCGTGGAGGCTCAGCGCGAGCACCAGGGCGAGGGCGCGCTCGGGCTGTCTGGCAAGAGGCAGCGAGGCGGCGCCCGGACGGGGGGACTCGCGCAGGAGCAGCCCGAGCGGCGTGGCCGCGAGCGGCTCCTCGCCGGGCCCGGGCCGGTTCGTCTCGTCGAGGGCGAGGGCGACGCGCTCGTCGCCGTCCGTCAGGGACAGGCGCACGCGGATCCCGTCGCCGGCCCCGACCGCCTCCGTTGACTCGAGCCGCCACCCGGCCCAGAACGGCCGGTCCGGCGCGACCTGCCAGAGCATCAGCCGGAGCAGGTCGGGCGCGCTGCGGGGGATGTCGCGGCACTCGCGGCTGTGCAGGTCGAGCCACTCCGCGCCGCCCCGGGCGCGGGCCTCGGCGAGCCGTTCGCGGACGGCCTGGAGCACGGCGGGTTCGCCCCCCGCGTCGCCGCCGCCGCCCCCCCCGGGCAGGACGTGCAGGTCGCCCATGCGCACCGCGGCCGTGCCCGCGCGTGGCCGCACCGACACGACCACGCGCGCCTGCCGCCCTGCGACGTCGAGGACGAGCGCGAGGTCCCCCCTGACGGTCGGGGCCGCGGCCAGGCAGGCGACCTCGCCGCCGCGGAGATCCCTGGCGAGGCGGGCCAGGCGGCGGTCAAGGCGCTCGGGTGCGTCCGTGCTCATCGCCGCGCTTCCACCATGCAGCGCAGGTACATCTCCTCCAGCGCGGCGTCCGCGAGCGGGGTCGGGCGGACCAGGTCTTCGCGCGTCGTGGCGAGGACGGTCGCCGCGAGTTCCGAGAGAGCGACCGCGGCCGGGGAGTCCGGGGACTCCTCGATCACGGTGCGCCGCGCCAGCTCCGCCTCGAACACGCGCGGGTCCCGCGGGACGGAGCCGGCGATCCGCGTGCCCAGGGCGGCCGCGAACTGCTCCAGCAGCGGGCGCTCGCCGGGCGTGCCGCGCAGGTTGGCGATCACGCCCCCGATGGACCCGCCGCCGCGCTTCGCGAGGTGCACGACGCCGCGGGCGATGTTGTTCGCCGCGTAGATGGGCAGGAACTCGCCCGAGGCGACCAGGTAGACCTGCGTGTCCTTGCCGGTCCGGATCGGCGCTGCGAACCCGCCGCAGACCACGTCGCCGAGCAGGTCGTAGACCACGAGGTCGAAGGGCTCGAGCAGCTCCGGGCACTCGCGGAGCAGGTCCACGAGGAGCGATATCGCGCGGCCCGCGCAGCCTTCGCCGGGCTGCGGACCGCCCGCCTCGATGCAGTGCACGCCGTTCCGGCCCTCGACGAGGAGCGCCGCGAGGTCCTCGCGGCTGAGTCGGCCGGTCTCGGCGAAGCGGGCCATCACGGTCGGGACGCCGCCGTCGCGGTGGCGCGAGCACGAGTCGTGCTTCGGATCGCATCCGACCTGGAGCACCTTGAGCCCCCGCCGCGCGGCGGCCACGCAGACGTTCGTGGAGATCGTGGACTTCCCGATCCCCCCTTTGCCGCAGATCACGACCTTCTTCATCGCCGTCCGCCCGGCACGTCGGGGAAATCTAGCATATCGGAGCGCGAACTGCGGCTTCCCGTGCGCGCTACATCGCCTGGATTTCCCCGGCAATCCCGCGCTTGCGCAGGGCCTCCTCGTCCGGCGCGAACTTCAGCTCCCAGCCGGCCTTGCCGCGGACCGCGAACACGCGGTTGCCCGCCTGCGAGTACCTGAGGAAGTCGAAGTTCTGGCTCCGCGACCACCGGAGGAGGTCGGGGAGGGTCTCGAACTGCATCTTCTCGAACCTGCCGCAGTTCGGGCAGAAGTCGATCTGCTCGTCGCCGTCCTTCGTGTAGTAGGACGCGCCGCAGGCGTAGCAGGCCAGGTCGAGCAGGTCCTCGACCTCGTGGCCGCGCGGGTCCAGGTACTTCCCGCCCTCGTAGCGGATCTCGAACGCGCCGGCCTTGCAGATGCACACCAACTCGAGGCCACGCATGAACGCCATGGCGCCTCCGGAGGCGGGCCCTTGCGGCCCGTCACGCTTCGTCCGAGTCCTCCTCCTTCAGGGGCTCCTCGTCGGAGTCCACGTCGATCGACTCCTTCTCGAGGTTCTCGGGGATCTCCTCCGCCTCCTCCTCGATGTCCGGCGCCTCGTACTCCGGCTCCTCGACCTCCTTGGGCGGGTTGCTCACGTCCGTCGCGCAGCGCGGGCAGGTCGGCGGGCTCCGGTGCATGTCGTAGAACTTGCACCCGCACGCGTAGCACGTGCGCCGATCGCCGAACTTCTCCTTGTCCACCATGTCCGAGACACCTCTTCCAGAGTACCGGGGACCTGTCGGAGGGCCGCATGGGAGCTTGCGGACCCCCCATCTGTCATTTCGCTGAATGCCGTCTCTGCCGGACAGGAGCCGCCGGCGCGGACCGCCGGGGAATGAAACGGACGGACGCGCAGGGAGCAGGGCCCCCCTTGACCGCGCGAGATCGGTGCTTATATTCGGCTCGCCCCGCGTGGGGGCGAGGCGCACGGCAAATCTCCCGGGCGGGCCGGGACGACGTTTGAGGAGGATGGTACATGGCAGCGAAGGAACTGGCGTTCTCGGCTGAGGCGCGGCAGCGGATCCTGAGGGGCGTGGGCGTGCTGGCCGACGCGGTCACGACGACCCTCGGCCCGAAGGGCCGCAACGTGATCCTCGAGAAGTCCTGGGGCAGCCCGGTCGTGACCAAGGACGGCGTGACCGTCGCGAAGGAGATCGAGCTGGAGGACAAGTTCGAGAACATGGGCGCCCAGATGGTCAAGGAAGTGGCGTCGCGCACGTCCGACAAGGCCGGCGACGGGACCACGACCGCCACGGTGCTCGCCCGCGCCATCTACCAGGAGGGCCTGAAGCTCGTGGCCGCCGGGATCAACCCGATGCACCTGAAGCGCGGCATCGACGCGGCCGTGGACAAGGTCTGCGGCGAGCTGAAGGCGATCTCGATCCCGACGCGCGGCCGCAAGGAGATCGCGCAGGTCGGCACCATCTCCGCGAACCACGACACCGAGATCGGCAACATCATCGCGGACGCGATGGAGAAGGTCGGCAAGGAAGGCGTGATCACGGTCGAGGAGGCCAAGTCCACCGACACCACGCTCGACCTCGTCGAGGGCATGCAGTTCGACCGCGGCTACGTGTCGCCGTACTTCGTGACGAACCCCGAGAAGATGGAGGCGACGCTCGAGGACCCGGTCATCCTGATCCACGAGAAGAAGATCGGCGCGCTGCACGACCTGCTCCCGCTCCTGGAGCGCGTGGCGCGCGAGGCGCGGCCGCTCGTGATCCTCTCCGAGGACGTCGAGGGCGAGGCGCTGGCCGCCCTGGTCGTCAACAAGCTGAAGGGCGTGCTGAAGGTGCTCGCGGTCAAGGCGCCGGGCTTCGGCGACCGCCGCAAGGCCATGCTCGAGGACATCGCCATCCTGACCGGCGGCAAGGTGATCAGCGAGGAGCTGGGCCGGAAGCTGGAGAGCGTGACCCTGTCCGACCTCGGCCGCTGCAAGCGCGTGATCTCGGACAAGGACAACACCACCATCGTCGAGGGCCTGGGCGACAAGGCGCAGATCAAGGCGCGCACCCAGCAGATCAAGGTCCAGGTCGACGAGACCACGTCGGACTGGGACCGCGAGAAGCTCCAGGAGCGGCTCGCGAAGCTCGCGGGCGGCGTGGCCGTCATCCGCGTGGGCGCGCAGACCGAGACCGAGATGAAGGAGAAGAAGGCGCGCGTCGAGGACGCGCTGCACGCGACCCGCGCGGCCGTCGAGGAAGGCGTGGTGCCCGGCGGCGGCGTGGCGCTGGTGCGGTGCCTGACGAAGCTCGACGAGGTCAAGTTCGAGGACGACCGCCGCTACGGCGTGGACATCGTCCGCCGCGCGATCAGCGAGCCGATGCGCTGGATCGCCCAGAACGCGGGCGTGGACGGCAACGTCGTGGTCCAGAAGGTGTCCGAGCTGGACGGCGCGAAGGGCTACAACGCGCAGACCGGCGTCTACGAGGACATGGTCGAGGCCGGCGTGCTCGACCCGACCAAGGTCACGCGCCTCGCGCTCCAGAACGCGTCGTCGATCGCGTCGCTCCTCGTGACGACCGAGGCCGCGATCGTCGAGCTGAAGAAGGAAGAGGCGAAGAAGTAGTCCCTCCCCCCGCGCCCGTCGTCCCGATCCCGGTCCGCGCCCGCCCGGTCACCGACATCGGCATCCGCGCCGCCGGCGCGGCGGAACACAGGCGCTTCTTCATGGCTCACACCTCTCCCTCGTGCGTTCTCGACCTCGACGGAGAGGGGGAATCGGGGTCGGACGACGTCAACCGGGGTCGCCGGCGGCCTCGGCCTGCTCCAGCTCGCCCGCGGCCGCGGTCCACTCGTCGTAGAGCGCGTCGAGGCGCGACCGGAGGTCCTTGGCGCGCTGACCGGTCGCGCGCGCCCGGTCGATGTCCTTGTAGAGGTCCCGGCTGGTCAGCTCCGCCTCGACCGCGCGCAGCTCGACCTCCAGCCCCTCGATCTGCGACTCGCACGCGCCGACGCGGTCCCGCAGCGGCTTCAGGATGCGGTACATGCGGTTGCGGCGCTCCGCCTCCTCGCGCCGGACCGCCTTCTCGACCTGCCGCGACGACGGGGTCAGCCGCGAGGCGCCGGCGTCGGTCGGCCTCTCGTCGCCGGCCGCGGGCACGGCCGCCTCGGCCACCTTGGACGCGTAGTAGCTGTAGTTCCCCTCGTACCGGACGACGCGGCCGTCGCGCAGCTCCACGACCGCGGTCGCGACGTTGTCCATGAACCGCCGGTCGTGCGTCGTGAACACGATGGTGCCCGCGTGGTCGCGCAGCGCCTTCTCCAGAACCTCGCGCGACGCGATGTCGAGGTGGTTCGTGGGCTCGTCGAGCACGAGCAGGCCGCACGGCCGCAGCAGCATGCGCGCGAGCATCAGCCGGGCCTTCTCCCCCCCCGAGAGCGCCGCGACGCGCTTGTCCACGTCGTCGTCCCGGAACAGGAAGGCGCCGAGCATCCCGCGCACGTGCGGGGCCGTGTCGTAGTCCGCGACCTCCAGCACGCTCTGCTCCGCGGTCCGGTCGGGCTTCAGGATCTCGAACTGGTCCTGGGCGAACCAGCCGACCTCGACGCGATCCGCGAGCCTACGCTCGCCCTCGTCCGGCTGCGTGATGCCCGCGATCAGCCGCAGCATCGTGGACTTGCCCGCGCCGTTCACGCCGACGAGCGCGACCTTCTCGCCGCGGAGCAGGCGCAGGTCCAGCCCCCGGAACACCGTGCGCGCGCCGTAGCGCCGCGTCACGCCCTCGAGCGACAGGACGAGGTCCGGGGACCTCGCCGGCTGCGGGAACTGGAACCTCACCGTCCTGACCGACCCGGGGGGCTCGAGGCGCTCGAGCTTGTCGAGCATCCGGATGCGCGACTGCACCACGCCCGCCCGGTCCTTGCGGACCTTGTTCGCCTGGATGAAGCGCTCCTGGTCCTCGATGAACGCGACCTGCTCCTCGTAACGCTTCCACGCGAGTTCCAGGGCCTTGGCGCGCTCCTCGACGTAGCGGTCGTAGACGGTCAGGTTCGGGTTGCCGCCGTAGTCGACCGCGCCGCGGCGGCTGACCTCGACGATGCGGGAGACCGTGCGGTTCAGGAACTGCCGGTCGTGCGCGACCATCACGATCGCGCCCGGGAACTGGTCGAGGTACGACTCGAACCACACGATCCCTTCGAGGTCGAGGTGGTTGGTCGGCTCGTCGAGCAGGAGCAGGTCGGGCCGGTCGAGCAGCAGGCGCGCAAGCTCCGCGCGCATCAGGAGCCCGCCCGACAGCACGCGCAGGGGCCGGTCCAGGTCCTCGCGCGGGAACCCGATGCCGAGCAGCACCGACTCCGCCTCGGTCCGGATCGACGCGGCGTCGCGGGCGTGCAGCTCGTCCTCGATCCCGGCGAGCCTCCGCACCGCGGCCTCGTGGCGCGCCGGATCGCCGCCGTCCGTCTCCAGCTCGCGCACGCACTCCGCCTGCCGGTCGAGCAGGGCGCCGATCCCGCGCGCCTCGCGGCAGCAGAAGTCGATCAGCGTGCAGTCGCGCGCCGTGCTCGGGTAGATCTCCTGCGGCAGGTGGCCGATCCGGACGCCGCGCGCGGTCTCGACGCGGCCCGAGTCCGGCGACATCTCGCCGAGGAGGATGCGGAACAGCGTGGTCTTGCCCGTCCCGTTCGGCCCGACGAGTCCGACGCGGTCGCGCGGCGCCACGCGCAGGTTCGCGTGCTCGAAGAGCACCTGCGACCCGAACGACTTGGAGGCATCGACCAGTTCGACCACGGCGCGCTCCGCGGGACAAGGGACCCGGTTCCCGGCCCGGTCCCGGATCGCGGCGGAGTTTACGGGAAAGCGGGGTCCGCGGGAAGCGGGACGGGTTACAATCCGGCCGGCCTTCGCGGAGCCGGAGCCATGCCGCTCAAGGTGTCGCCTTCGATCATCGCCGGGGACCAGGCCCGCCTCGGCGACGAGGTCCGCGCGATCGAGGCCGCGGGCGCGGACATGGTGCACCTGGACGTGATGGACGGGCACTTCGTCCCGAACCTGACGCTCGGTCCGGGCATCGTGAAGGACCTCCGGCCGCACGCGCGGCTCGTGTTCGACTGCCACCTGATGCTGTCGGAGCCCGGCCGCTACGTGGAGGCGTTCGCCGGCGCCGGCGCGGACCGGATCTCGATCCACGTCGAGGTGCCGGGCGCGGCCGACGTGCTGCGCGCGATCCGGGCGCTCGGGAAGGCGCCGGGCCTGGCGCTGAACCCCGACACCCCCCCCGACGACGCGGTCCGCCTCGCCGCGGACGTGGACTTCTTCCTGGTGATGACCGTCCACCCGGGCTTCTACGGGCAGAAGATGATCGCGGAGACCCTTGACAAGATCGGGCTCCTCGTCCAGACTATGCGGGCTTTGGGACGGGACCCGGCGGTCCAGGTGGACGGCGGGGTGACGCCGGAGAACGCGGGCCGGATCGAGGCGGCCGGCGCGACCGAGGTCGTGGCGGGCGCAGCGGTCTTCAGGGCGGCGGACTACCGGCAGGCCATCGAGGCCCTCCGCCGCGGCACGCGGGATCGTTGACAAATCGGGGCGTAGCGCAGCCTGGTAGCGCACATGGTTCGGGACCATGGAGTCGCTGGTTCAAATCCAGTCGCCCCGACCTCTCAGTCGCGAGAGTTCCCCCCGACGACGTCGGATCGCCACGTTCGGATTCCGGGGTAGAATCGCCCCCGGCTCCATGGCGAGGTGCTCCCGTGCGCACGCTGCTTTCCCTCCTGGTCGCCGTCGCCGCGCTCGGCGCCGGCTGCATCACCCAGCCCGACGAGAAATCGGGGGGCGACGGGGACCGCCACAAGGCGAAGCAGCTGAAGATGGGCAAGCCCGAGTCGGACGCCGTGGACTACAACGCCGGCGACCGGACCGACTGGAAGCTCGTCGAGCTGCAGGACACCGGCACGCTGACCGTCGAGGTGATCGTGGACAACCCCAAGTCGAACCTCACCGTGGCCGTGTTCGACCGCTACGGCAAGCCGGTCGCGCGCATGGCGCACCGGAAGGACGACGACAGCCCGCAGGTCAAGCTGATGACCGAGGTGGGCGTCGGCAAGTACTTCGTCATGATCCAGGCCATGAAGGAAGGCGACAAGACCGGCTACCTGGTCAAGGCCTCCGTCCGCTGAATTCCGTACCCGTACCCGCCCCGCACCCGCCTGCCCGGACCGAACCCGTGCCCGCCTCAGAACCCCGCCTCCACGATGATCCGGTCCATCGCGGCGAGGTCGTCCGGGGCGAGACGAACGGACGCCGCCGGGGCGAGCGCCGCGGCCTGGTCGGCGTTGCGGACCCCGACCAGCGCGGTCGTCACGCCGGGGCGGCTCGCCGTCCAGGCGATGGCGAGCTGGGTCTGGTCCAGGCCGTACTTCTCGCGGAACGGAGCGAAGCGCACCAGCATCGCGTTCACCCGCGAGATCCCGATCGCCGTGAAGCGCGGGTGGTTGCGCCGCTGGTCGCCCTCCGGGAACTCGCGGTTCGGCGTGATCCGGCCGGTCAGCAGCCCGAGCGCCAGCGGGGAGTAGGCCAGCACCGCGACGCCGCGCCCGCGGCAGAACGGGATCTCGACGGCCTCGGCGGTCCGGTCGAGCATCGAGAGCAGCGTCTGGTTCGAGGCGAGCGGCCCGGCCGCGAGGTACTCGGACATCTGCGCGGGCGTCGCGTTGCTCACGCCGATCGCCCGGATCTTGCCGGCCTCGCGGAGCCGCAGCAGCTCGGCCATCGTGTCCGCGATCGGCGTGGAGGGGTCCTGCCAGTGCGTCTGGCAGACGTCGATGCAGTCGATCCGGAGGCGCCTCAGGCTCTGCTCGACCTCCATGCGGATGCTCGCAGGCCGCAGGTTGCGGAAGACCTTGCGGCCCCACAGCTCGAAGAAGAAGCGTCCTTCCGTGGAGTTCCAGTCGAGCCCGACCTTGGTCGCGATGATCACGCGGTCCCGGCGCACGCCCCGGATGGCCTTCCCGACGATCTCCTCGGCGAGCCCGTAGCCGTAGACCGGTGCGGTGTCGATCAGGTCGATGCCGGCGTCGAGCGCGGTGCGGATCGCGGCGATCGAGGCCGGCTCCTCGGTGCCGCCCCACCAGGTCCCGCCGATGGCCCAGGTCCCGATCCCGACCGGCGGGACGCGGATCCCGGACGCGCCCAGGTCGCGCCTGGGG
>VGRB01000029.1 GCA_016875475.1 Deltaproteobacteria bacterium | reverse complement strand
CCCCATCCGCTCGCCCCCGGCTGCGTCGGACCGACGATTTGGGGAACGGTGTGGCAGTTTGCCACGCTTCGCGCTAGAGTCGCTTCGCCGTCCCGGCGCGGCAGGTCCCGCGCCGTTCCGGCGCGAAGGGTCGGGGGGCGGGCTCGGGTTCGGGGACGGGAGGGGCAGCGTTGGACAAGGAACGGAAGTCGGTGGTGATCGTCGACGACGAGAAGGACATGTGCGATCTCGTGGTCGATTTCCTGGGGGGGGCGGGATACGAGGTCGAGGCCGCGCACGACGGGCGGGAGGCGCTCGAGGTCGTCAAGCGGTCGGACCCGGACGTGGTCATCACGGACCTCCGGATGCCGGACGTGGACGGCATGGACCTGCTCGCGACGCTGCGATCCGAGCGGCCCGAGATCCCGGTGATCATGGTGACGGCGTTCGGCTCGATCGACCGCGCCATCGAGGCGATGCGGGCCGGCGCGTTCTACTTCGTCACGAAGCCGTTCAAGCTGCGCGAGCTGGAGGCCCTGGTCGCCAAGGCGGTCGAGCAGCGGCGCCTGATGGAGGAGAACCGGCGCCTCAGGCGCGAGGTCCAGGACCGCTACGATTTCAAGCAGATCGTCGGCCACAGCAAGGCGATGACCGAGGTGTTCCGGCTGGTCAGGCTCGTCGCGGATTCCGCCAGCAACGTCCTGATCCTGGGGGCGTCCGGCACCGGCAAGGAGCTGGTCGCGCGCGCGATCCACTACTCCGGTCCGCGTGCGACCGGGCCGTTCGTGCCGATCAACTGCTCGGCCATCCCGGAAGGGCTGCTCGAGAGCGAGCTGTTCGGCCACACGCGCGGCGCGTTCACGGGCGCCTACCAGGCGAGGCGCGGCCTGTTCGTCGAGGCGTCGGGGGGGACCCTGTTCCTCGACGAGATCGGGGACATGGGGCTCGGGCTCCAGGCCAAGCTGCTGCGCGTGCTGCAGGACCGCGTGGTGCGCCCGATCGGGGGCAACAAGGCGTCGTCCGTGGACGCGCGCGTGATCGTGGCCACCAACCGCGACCTGAAGCAGGCGGTGAAGGAGGGCACGTTCCGCGAGGACCTCTACTACCGCCTGAGCGTCCTGCCGGTCCGCCTGCCGCTCCTGTCCGAGCGCGTCGAGGACATCCCGCTGCTGGTGGACCACTTCCTGCGACGCCACGCCGAGAACACCGGCACGAAGCCGAAGCGCGTGACGCCGCGCGCCATGGACGCGCTGCAGCGCCGGGCGTGGGACGGGAACGTCCGCGAGCTGGAGAACATCATGGAGCGGCTGTGCGTCCTGACGCGGAGCGACGTGCTCGACGTCGAGGACCTGCCGGTCGCGGCCGCCCAGGAGTCCGCGCCCGACTGGTTCGGACCGGGCGAGTTCCCGACGCTCCGCGACCTCGAGCGCCGCTACGTCGAGCGCGTGCTCGCGCACATGGGCGGCAACAAGGACCGCGCCGCGCGCGTGCTGGGCGTGAACCGGCGGACGCTGTACCGGATGCAGGACCGGTGGGTCGACGAGCGGCGGTAGGGCTCGGCCAGGTCCGCTGCACGATGCACCACTTGCGGGAGCCCTGTTCCCCCGCCGGGTCCCTTTCACGAATGTAGAAGACGTCGCCCGCTGATCGGCGGCGCGTCTCTCCGCGGCGTGGGGCAGGGCGACGTCTTCGGCCGGGGACCCGGCGGGTGGGGCTTGTCCGATCCGATCTGCGGAAGATGGCTACGGCGTCGGGGCGATCGGAGCGCCGCCGGGGGCGGGCGCGACCGGGGCCGGACCCATGCCGGGCTTCGGCACGAGCGCCGCGATCTTCGTGACCGGCACCGCGACGACGGCGTCGATGATCCGGTCGCCGTGGCCGCCGGCGATGAACGTGAAGCCGATGTCGGACGACGCGGTCGCGATCGCCGGCATCTGGCGCGTCACTGTGTCGTCGAAGAGCGCGATCAGCTTCATCAGGTCCACGAACGACAGGTAGGCCGCGATCGCGGGGTTGGTGCCCGCGCCGTACTGCTGGATCGACGCGGCGAGCTGCCCGCCGCCGCCGGCCTCCCTGGAGACCTTGCCGATGTCCGCGACCGCGTCCCTGCCGAGCACCGCGTACATCTTGTCCTTGCCGAAGCCGACCGCGAGGGACAGCTTGTTGCCGACGACCTTGGCCACGGACTGCACCTGCGGGTCCGCGCCGACCGGCAGCTTCGAGTAGTCCACGGCCAGCTCGACCGCATCGACCTTCACGCCCGCAACGTCCTCGGCGCGGATGCCGATGGTCACGCCCGTCTCGGCCAGCACCGGCTTCAGGCCGTCCGCGAACGCCTTGAACGACGTCCAGTCGAGCTTCGGCAGGCTGCCGGCGGTCGGGCCGGCGTACTGCTCGACCAGCGTGCCGAGCTTGGAGAACAGGAACGCGTACGTGTCGAGGGTGACGTCGCGCGCCTTGGCGCCGTCCTTCACGCCCGCGATCGTGACGATCGACAACGGGAAGTCGGCCTGCCGGCCCACGTAGAACGCGGAGTCGCCGGTCTGCTGCTCCATCGCGGCCTTCATCAGGCCCTCGATCTTCGCCTTCTCGGTCGGGTCGAGCTTGAGCAGGTCGGCCCAGAAGTCGATGCCGAGCTTGCTCCAGCCCTCGAACAGCGTCGGATCCACGTTGGACGCCGCGATCAGCCAGCCGCCCGCGGGGAGGGTCTTGTACAGCTCGAGCTTGCGGTCCTTCGTGGCGCCCGCGAACTTCGCGAGGCCCTTGCCCTCGACGACCTTCAGCCCGGCGCGGAGCACGAGGTTGTCGCCGTCGTACCGGAGCACGAGGCGGCCGACCTCGGTCTGCCGGAACACGTCCAGCAGCATCGCGACCTCGTCCTGGAGCAGCTTCTGCATGCCGGGGAGCGGGATGGGCGAGGGCGCCGCGGCCTGCTCCACGAGCCGCTTCTGCGCGGCCTCGATCTCCGGGCCCGCGATGCGGTCGAGGTTGCGCGCGGAGACCTGGACGTCCGCAAGCTCGGTCAGGTCGTACTTCGCGAGGTCGCCGCCCACGAAGTCCTTGACCGCGGCGAAGGCCTTGGGGGCCATCGTGAACACCACGAAATCGCCCGCGAAGTTGACGTACAGTTCCTGGCCCATCGGCGACGAGAACTTCGTCTCGTTGTCCGGCGCGCCGGCCGCCTTGTTGTCCGGGAGGGCCGCCGTGACCTGGTCCTTGCCCTTGTGCGGGAAGGCCAGGACGATCGGATCGGCGAACTGCTTGTAGTCCAGGAACGCGAACCGGATCGGCTTCTTCGAGTCGAGCCACGTCATGTTCTTGACGCCGAGGACCTGGCCCTGGAGGAGGGCCGGGATCTGCGCCGAGACCATCGGGGCCATCTGGGGCTGGAACTTCGCCACGAGGCCGGCGATCGCGGTCGTCGTGTCGTCGAGCGACTTCACGCCGCCGAACGCGAGCACGTTGTCCGGGAACCTGACCGACCCGACGTCCGCCTTCGGCGCCGCGGCCGCGGCCGCGCCCGCCTTGCCGGGCTCCCCGTCCTTCTTCTTGCACCCGGTCGCCGCCACGGCGAGCGCCGCCACCGCGACAACGGCCCACGCGAGCCCGAGCCTGGTCCTCATTGCGTTCCTCCTGGCCCCCGGGAGAGGGGTGAAAGTCGGGGCGGATACTAGACCTGTGAGGGTTCGGGGTCAATCGCGGACCGCGCGGAGCGCGCGGGGGCGCGGGGCATGCGGTCGCGGGTGCTCCTGCTGTGGCGTCGTTTCTTCCCGTCGACGACCCGCCCTGCAATCCCGTCGTCCGGTTGTCACTGCCGGGGCTCGCGGATAAGATGGTGCCGTCGGGGTCAGCCCAAAGAGGCGGGGCGATGCTGCTGCCCGACTACTTCGATCCGAACGCCGTCGCTCACGACCTCTTCGTGGACCGCGAGGAGGAGCGGCGCTGGTTCCTCCAGGCCATCGAGGGCTACCTCCGCCTGAAGGACGATCGCCTCGGAAGGGCCGTCTGCATCACCGGCGAGAAGGGGGTCGGGAAATCGATCCTGGTCGGTTCGGTGTTCCACGATATCCGGGAGCGACATTCGGGGGATACCCTCGTCGTCGAGGTGGATTGCCGGAACCGGCGGTCCGCGCGCGAGGTCCTCGTCCGGGTCGCGCAGGGGGTGGACGAGGAGCTGCGGTCGCTGAAGGCCAGCCTCCAGGCGGTCCCGGAGGCCCTGATTGCCGCCGTCGGCGCGATCGAGGAAATCGCGCGGATGACCGAGGTCGAGCTGAAGACGGCGCACGAGCGCCTGTCCCGGTTCAAGTCGGTCGTCGGGCTCAAGGGGCGAAGGCGGCTGCTCGGCAACATCGAGGCCGAGGGGGGGGTCTCGTTCGAGCGTTCGGACACGGAGATCCGGTCCCTGACCGGGAAGGTGTCGTTCGACGACGCCCGTGTCGTGGGGCTGTTGTGCGACCTTTTCGACGCGATCCGGGAGCAGGGATACAACGTCGTGCTGCACCTCGACAACCTCGACGAGTTGCGGCACGAGTTCCTCACCGATGCGGACCGCGAGACGGTGCGCCGGGACATCCAGCGTCTGCTCGACCTGAAGCAGGCGCCGATCGCCCTCGTGCTCAGCATGCGGCTGTACTTCTGCGGGATCGTGCCCCGCGAGGTGTCGAACCGCCGGATCCTCAAGCGGCTCGGGGCGGCCCACCTGGTCGAGGCGCTGGAGCGGCGGCTCGCAAGGGAAGCGCCGGCCGTCCGAGCGGAGGTCGGCGAGGAGCCGGCGCGGCTGGCCATCCGATCCCTCGCGGACCGGGCGACGACGGCGCTGGCATTCATGACGTGGTTCGACTACGTGGCTCGCTGGGAGGTGCTGGATCCGGCCCGGCTGGCCCCTGCGCTCGACCGGTTCGCCGAGTCCACGTACTCCGTGATCTCGCTGCCGGTTCTGCGGAGGCTCGCGAGCGTCTTCACATCGCCGGACGAGTGGGTGCCGAAGGAGCGGGTCCTGGAGGCCTGCCAGGGCAACAACGCGGTCTTCGAGCAGCTCTTCAACCGGCAGGCGGTCCTGCCACGCGACTTCTGGCACCCGACCGAGTTCACGCTCGACCCCGAGTTGTTTTTCCTGATCCAGCCCGTGCAGGGGACGGAGGCGGGGCATGCGGCTCCTCCCGATCCGTCTTGACGGCCTGGAGATCCCGCTCGGCCCGGGCCGGTACTGGATCCCGCCCTACTACACGCTGGACGATGTGGAGCGGCTCGGCGACCTCCTCGCCCCGGGGCTGCGCGGCGTGCGGTACCGGGTGGACACGACCTGGTCCCTGCTCGCGACGATGGGACGGAAGGCCGGCTTCGGCACCGAGACGCTCCTGATCGTGAGGATGGACGATCCGGTGGACGTGCCGGAGGACGTCGAAGGGGCGCTTGACGCGGTTCCGGGGCCCGGCTGGGTGTTCGTGCAGGCGCGGACCGCTCCGGCGGGGCGGACCGGCTGGCTCGAGAAGGCGGTCAAGCCGGTCGTGATGCGGCACCTCGCGAAGGTCGCCGCCGACCCGGGCCATCCGCTGGCCGGACTCGGCTTCGCCGCGCTCCCGGTCCCGGAGGCGGCCGCCCTGACCCCCGACCCCGTCGAGCTGGTGGAGCTGGTCGCGGCCGCGATCGACCACCGCACGCGACACGCGGACCGGGGCACGGCCGCGGGCGACTGGCGGCGGAGCCTCATGGTCGCGGCGGGCGAGCGCCTCGCTGCGCGGTTGTCCCGCCTGCCGCCCGAGGAAGCCCGTCCGGCGCTGGAGGTCGTCCTGGCCGGCGGCGCGGAACCCCCCGACGCTCAGGCCTTCCAGGCAGGCTGCGCCGCGCTGGAGCGGATCGGGCTCGCTCGCTGCACCCGCGGCCACGAGAGCCTCGGCCCCCTGGCTGCGCGGGCGACCGAGGATCCGGTCCTCGCCGCGCTCGAGGCCCGGCTCGCCCCGGAGGCGTGGACTCCGGCGGCCCGCGGTTTCGCGGAACGCCACCGGCCTCCGGCCGCCGCAGCGGCGGCCGACCTTCCGGCCCTGCTCGCGTCCGTCGCCTCGGCCTTCCCGGGTGGGCGCACGGACTGCGCCGACCTCCTGGCGGCTCGGGTCGGGGGGCAGCAACCCGACCTGCCCGTGCTCCGCGAGGCCGCGGACGTGCTGAGGGCGCTCGAGGTGCTGCCCCTTGGGGTCGATCCCCTGCCGGAGGGCCTTGCTGCGAGCGTTGTGGCGGTCCTCCGGCGCCTCGATCGGGTGCGGGACGAAGCCCCCCCCGCGTCGCGTCCGCTCGTCGATCTGGCGCGGGCCCTCGTGCGCCTCTACGCGGTGCGCGGGCTGGACTTGATCGAACTTCAGGCGGACGCCCTTCGCGACGTGGATGCGGCGGCTGATGCCTGCGCTGCCCCGGGGGTGCCGGCACCCGCCGGCGCCGCGCCTGCGCCGCCCTCCTGGGAAGCCCGGGTCCGGGCCGAGGCCCGTGCCCGGCATGTGGCCGGTCTCGTAACGCGGGCGCGGTCCGCGGCCGACCAGGACCGGGCGATCGCCCTGGCCCGGGAGGCCTCGATCGACGAACTCAGTCACGCCGTGATGGCCAGCTACATCGCGGCGGTGTTCGAGGCCCGTGGAGACCGGGTCGAGGCCCTCCGGATCCTTCGCGGGGAGGCGCTGCCGGTTTTCGTTGGCCCCGGGAACACCCGGGAGCGCCTCGTCTGCCGAGCCGGCATCGCCGTGCTTCTGCTGAAGCGGGGCCGGCGCGCTGACCGCCGCGAGGCCGACGACCTCCTCCGGTCGGCCCTGGCCGACGCGGAGGCGCTTCGGATCCCCGAGGCCGAGCAGATCAGGCGCATCCGGACGCAGGCCGGTCTCGACGAGGCCTAGCCGCGCTACCCCGCGGCCGGCGGGCGTTGCATCCCGCAGATCGTTCCGCGCGCGGCTCCGTCAATCCCCCTGTTCCCGCGGTCTCGCGGGGGATTGGATTCGAACGAGGGAGGTCAAACGCCATGCTGCCGCGCCACACCTGTACATCGATCGGACTCGCCGTCGCGCTCGTGCTCGTCGCGACCGTCTCCGGAGCGAAGCCTGCCCCGCCCCGTACCGCGCCCACGCTCGCCAGCCGCATCGAGCTGGCCGCGGGGGAGGTGAAGGCGACCCCGGCCGAGGGGGGGGGCGCCCGGAGGCTCGTCACGGGCGACCTGCTCCCGGCGGGCGCGGCGCTCGAGGTCGGCCCGGGCGGGCGCTGCCTCGTGAGGCTGTCGTCCGGCACGGGGGTGTTCCTGCGCGACGGGACGCGGCTCGTGCTCGCCGACGACGGCGCCGTGCTGGACCGCGGCGAGGCGTGGCTGGAGGTCCCGGAGGTGGACGACGGGCTCGTGTCCGTGCTCGCGGGCGGCACGCGGGTGACCGCCGAGAAGGCGGGCCTCGACGTCGCCGTGGCCGGGGGCAAGGTCCGGGTCGTGGTGGTCCGTGGCATCGCGGTCGTGGAGTCCCCGGGCGGCCGGGCCGAGGTCGGCGCCGGCGAGACGGCCACGGTCGAGGGCGGCGGCGCCCCGGCCACGAAGCCGAACGACTTCTGGGAGGACTGGACCGGCGGCATGGCGGACCACGGGGTGCTGCCGTCGTCCGCGGGCAGGGCGTCCGGGCGCATCTACGCGATCGACCGCGCGCGGCCCGGGTCGCGGCCCCAGCCCCTCCAGGTCCGCCGCCAGGACGTGCGCGCCTGGGTGCGCGACGGCATCGCCCGCACCGAGGTGACCCAGGCGTTCTTCAACCCGTCGGGGACGCCGGTCGAGGGCTGGTACTGGTTCACCCTGCCCGAGGGCGCCGCGGTCACGCGGTTCGCGCTGGAGGTGGACGGTCGCCTCGTCGAGGGCGAGGTCGTGGAGCGCCGCCAGGCCGCGGCCGCGTACGAGGCGGCGATCGCCCGGGCCATCGACCCGGCGCTGCTCGAATGGGTGGACGGCCGCACCTACCGCGCCCGCATCCACCCGGTCCCGGCCGCGGGCGAGCGGACCGTGGTGCTCGGCTACTCGGAGATCCTGCCGCGCATCGCCGGCGTGACCCGCTACGTCTACCCGCTCGGCGACGGCGAGGGCGCGCGGGTCCAGGAGTTCTCGCTCGGCGTGGACGTGGGGAGCGAGGAGGTGGAGGTCGCGACCGTCCGGGGCGCGCGCATCGAGACCGACAAGGGTCACAAGCGCGTCACGATGCGGCGGTCCGGCTTCACCCCCCGCGGCGACTTCCTGCTGGAGATGCGCGACGCCCGGCCCGCGAGCCCGCTCCAGGTGCTGCGCTTCGCGTCCCCGCGCGGCGAGGCGGACTACCTGATGGCGCGCTGGGTCCCGGAGGCGGACTGGGACGCGGTGCCGGTGCCGGAGGCCGCGATCGTCGTGGTCGTGGACACCTCGGCGGGCGGGGACGACGGCGACCGCAAGCAGAAGAACGACGCGGTCGAAGCGGTCCTGCGCGCGCTGTCCGCGAACGACCGGTTCGCGCTGGTGGCGGCGGACATCGCGCCGCGGCTGCTCTTCCCGGCGGTCCAGGGGCTCGCCGAGGCCACGTCGGCGAACGTCGACGCGGCGATCGAGCGCCTCTCGGAGACCGCATCCGCGGGCGCGACCGACCTCGGGTCCACGTTCGGGCTCGCCCTGACGCTCGTGCACGGCGCGCCGCAGCCCGCGGTCGTCTACGTGGGCGACGGCATCCCGACCGTGGGCGAGATGCGCGCGGTCGAGCTGACCGAGCGGCTGAAGCGGTCGCTGTCGGGCTCGCGGGCCCGCCTGTTCACGGTCGGCGTCGGCGCGCGGGCGAACCTCTCGCTGCTCGGGCGGCTCGCCGAGGTCGGCGGCGGCGCGGGCCTCCGGATCGACCTGCCGGACCAGACGGTGCAGCGCGCGATCGAGGTGGTCGGCGCGGTCAAGACCGCCACGATCACGGACATCTCGATCGACCTCGGGGCCGGGCTCGACCAGGTGTTCGCGTCCGGGTCGGGCAAGGTGATGCGCGGCCAGGAGGTGCGCCTGTTCGCGCGGACGCACCACCCGCTGCCGCGCACGGTGAAGGTGTCCGGGGTGCTCGCGGGCCGCAGGTTCGAGCGCGTCCACGAGGTCGAGGCGCTGAGCGGCCCGGCGAACGCGTGGGTCGCGCCGCTGTGGGCGAGGGAATACCTGGTGAACCTGCTCGGGACCGGCGCCGAGGAGAGCCGCGGGCAGGTGATCGCGCTCGGGCTCGAGTACTCGCTGATGACGCCGTACACGTCGTTCCTGGTGCTGGAGGACCGCGCGGCGCAGGCGGTGGCCCGCGACCGGGCCGCGGACGCGGCGGAGCGGGAGGAGACGGAGCGCGACATGCCCGCGCCGGTCATGGCCCGTCAGCCGCCCGCCCCGGCGTCGGCGCCGATGGAGGAGAAGGTCGCCTTCGGGTCCCACGGCGGGCTCGGGACTGCGTCGGTCCCGGGCGGCGGGGGGCGCTCCGAGGCCCGCGGCGCCGCCAGGAGGACCGACCACTCGAGCCGGCCGCCGGCCGGCGATCCGATGACCGACGATGCCTGGTTCGGGGAGGGCGGCGACGACGACCGGCAGTCCGTGCCGCCGCAGAAGGCGGATTTCGCGACCGGCAGGGGCGTGCTGCTGCCCGAGCTGGTCATCGGCCCGGACCGCCCGCTCGTGCCGGTCGGCGTGTGCAGCGACGCGGCGGGCCGTCCGCTGCCGGTCCGGCGCGACCTGTGGGCGAGGCGGATCGCGGTCGCGGGCGGCCTCGACGGCGCGCTCGCGGTCTATCGCGGCGCGGTCGCGGCGTGCGAGGTCGACGGGTGGGGCGCCGAGCGGGTGCTGCTCGGCCTCGTGCTGGACACGGTGCGCGGGCCCGCGGACGTGGATCGGGTCGTGGGCGCGTTCCGCGGCCGGCCCAAGGTCGCCGACCACCTGCGCGCCGAGCTGATCCGGCGCGTGGTGTCCGAGGGGCGCGTGGGCATGCCGACCCTGATCAACTGGGCGGGCGTGGACGCGGTGCTCGGCACGATCGCGGACCCGGCACGGCGGCTCGCCGAGCTGCGGCGCGTGCTCGCGTTCCGGCCGTCCGATCCCGAGGGGCTCCGGCGCCTGCTGCTGGCCCTGGTGCGGGTCGGGCAGCGGGACGAGGCCCTGATCGTCGCGCGGCGCCTGCGGGACGCGTCGCTGGGCTCGCCCGAGGTCCTGGCGATCCTCGGCGACCTGCTGGCGCAGAAGGGCGACGCGGACGCGGCGCGGCGCGCCTACTCCGAGGTGATCGAGAACAACGCGTGGGACCCGGCCGCGCGCCGCCGCGTGGGCGACGTGTTCCTTCGCCACGGGTGGCACGAGGACGCGTACCGGCAGTACCAGACCCTGATCGTGCTCGGGGGGGACGACCCGGCGTCGATCGTGCGGCTGGCGCGCGCCGCCGCGGGTTCGGGCCGGACCGACGAGGCCCTGCGCGTGCTCCGCAAGGTCTTCGACCTCGCGCTCGAGCCGTCCGCGTCCGACCCGCGCGAGTGGGCGCGGCTGTGGTCCGCGGCCGAGGTGGCGCGCCTGATGATCGCGGCGCGCGGCGCGGCCGACGCGGAGCGGGCCAAGGCGCTGTCGCGGGCCATGAAGCGGACCGAGGTCTTCGACTCGCCCGGCACGGTCCACCTGCTGACCTGGGACGACCTGGACGCGTCGCTCGGCCTGTCGCTCGGCATGCCCGGCGCCGCGGGCGGCCAGGTCCCGGCGGACGCGACCGAGGCGGACGGCACCGGGCTGGTCGCGGCCCGCGTCGCCGCCGGCACCGACGCGACGCCGCAGGTGTCGTGGAAGGCCGGCGCGGACCGCCCCGTGGCCTGGCGCGTGCTGACGGTGCGATGGGACGGGAAGGAGTTCTCGGTGTCGGAGTCCGCCGGGACCGCGAGCCCCCCGGTGGCCGCGGTCGCCGCGGCGGCTGCTTCGCGGCCGCGTGGTCGTTGATCCCTACCCCCCCACGATGACGGTCGCCAGCGGGCCGACCATGGTCGAGAACCGGATCGGGATCCCCTCGTAGTCGTCCCCGACGTAGTCGAGGAGGTCGAGCCAGTGCGGGCTCTTCCCGTAGTCGCGGTCGCGCGGCACGGGGCCGAACTCCTCGGTCGAGGCGTACTCCTCCCACCCCGCGGGGCGGCCGCGCAGGACGTTCAGCGCCTGGTAGCCGGTCATCAGCCTGCGGAACATCCGCAGCCCTTCCGCCTGGGTCGGGTAGGACTCGAACATGCGGCGCTTGGCCAGAAGCTCGTCCGCGGTCAGCCGGATGCGGTGGACCGGGTCGCGCCGCCACGGCGGGAAGCGCAGCGGGACCGTGTAGGCCAGCTCGTACTCGGGCAGCTCGAAGAGCCGGACGTCCTTGCGGTCCGCGACCGCGGCGCGCGCCATGCAGTGTACGAGGTCGTGCTCCGGGTGCCCCCCCTGCCACGCGAGCGTGAACACCACGTCGGGCCGGTACGCCCGCACCTCCGACCCGACCTGGGCCGCGATGTCGCGGATCATGCGCTGGACCTCGTGGGCCGCGCCCGGCTCGCGGGCGTGGCGGACGAGGGACCTGTAGATCAGGACCTCCGAGTGCCCGAGGAAGCGCAGGCGGTCGGAGGGCACGCCCGCGATCGACATGGCGGCCGTGGTCTCGAGCCTGCGGGCCTCCGCGTACTTGCCGAGACCCATCCCGGCGGCCGGCGCGAGCCCGTCCCCGTTCGTGACCCACAGGAACCGGCTGTCCGGGGGCGCGCGCCGCACGAGACCGGCGCAGGCCAGCTCGTCGTCCTGGTGCGCGAGCACGAACATGACGCGGGTCGCCGGCAGGAAGACGTCCGCGGGCGCGGGGGTGGGGGTCAAGGGGGCCTCCCGTTCAGGCGGGCTGGAGCGTATCACGGGTTCGCGCTCGCCCGGCGTCGAAGCGCGTCGGATTCCGGCGTTGCGGGCCGGGACCGGCCCCCCTCGCGGGCGAATCTGCTAGGATCCGCGACCGTCCGGCACGGTCCGGCGGAGGGGAGGTCGAGCGATGCGGAAGCTGAAGGTGTGGGGCGCGGCGATCGCGGCGCTCGCGGTGCTCGCGCCTGCCGCGGTGGAGGCCAAGGTGAAGTGGGAAGGGTATGCGCCGAAAGGTGACGCGAAGCGCGCGGACGTGCCGCGCATGTACCGGTGGGACCTGTCGAACCTGTACGCCTCGCCGGACGCGTGGGAGAAGCAGTTCCGCGAGGTGGACGGCCGCATCCCGGAGGCCGCGAAGTGCAGGGGCACGCTCGCGTCCGACCCGGCCGTCATGCAGAAGTGCCTGGACCTGGTGCTCGAGCTGAAGCGCCTCGCGGGCCGGCTCCAGGCCTACGCGGACGCGGACTACACGACGGACCAGTCGTCCGCGCCGGCGAAGGCGCGGACCGACCGCGTGCAGGCGCTGTTCACGCGGCTCGGCGAGGCCGTGTCGTTCGTCGAGCCGGAACTGCTCGCGATGGAGCCGGACGCGCTGCGCGGCATGGCGGGTCGTGCGAAGGGGCTCGCGAAGTACGCCCACTACTTCGACGACCTGATCCGGCGGCGGCCGCACGTGCTGACGCAGGACCAGGAGCGGCTGCTCGCGCTGACCGGCGACCTGCGCGCGGCGCCGTCGTTCATGCACTCGGCGCTCGAGGTGGACGTGAAGTTCCCGGACACCACGGGCGAGGACGGCAAGCCCAAGGCCCTGACCATGGCGAGCTTCCCGTCGTTCCGGTCGTCGGTGAACCGCGACGTGCGGCGCGAGGCGGTCGGGAAGTTCTTCGGCACGCTCAAGGCGTGGTCGCGGTCGTTCGCGGCGTCGCTCGACATGGCGATCAAGGCGGACGTGATGATGGCGCGGGCGCGCGGGTACAGGTCCGCGCTCGAGGCGTCGCTCCACGCGAACGCGGTGCCGGTCGAGGTGTTCGACACGCTCGTGCGGACCACGGAGCAGAACCTGCCGCGGACGCTGCACCGGTACGTCGCCGTGCGCAAGCGGATGCTCAAGGTGGACGAGGTCCACTACTACGACCTCTACACGCCGCTGTTCCCGAAGGCGAAGCGCGACGTGAAGTGGCCCGAGGCCGTCGAGATGGTGCTCGCGGCCATCAAGCCGCTCGGGGCGGACTACGTGAAGGCGGTCGCGGCGGGGCTCGACCCGGCGAACGGCTGGGTGGACGTCTACCCGAACGAGGGCAAGCGCAGCGGCGCGTACTGCAACGCGGCGTACCGCGAGCACCCGATCGTGTTCCTGAACTTCATGGACGAGCTGGATGACGCCTTCACGCTCGCGCACGAGTTCGGCCACGCGGTGCACTTCCTGTACTCGCACAAGGCGCAGGAGTACGTGAACGCGGACGCTCCCATCTTCCTGGCCGAGATCGCATCCACGTTCAACGAGGAACTGCTGCTCGACCACCTGCTGAAGGGGGCGACGGCCAAGGAGGAGCGGCTCGCGCTCCTCAACAAGCGGATCGAGAACCTGCGGACCACGGTCTTCCGGCAGACCCTGTTCGCGATGTACGAGCGCGCGCTGCACCAGGAGGTCGAGAGCGGCGGGGCGCTGACCAGCGAGCGGATGGCGGAGATCTACGCGTCCCTGGTCAGGAAGTTCTACGGGCCGGAGTTCGCGATCGGCCCGGACGACGGGTACGAGTGGGCGTACATCCCGCATTTCTATTACAACTTCTACGTCTACCAGTACGCGACCGGGCTGATGTCGGCCATCTCGCTCTCGCGGTCCGTGCTCGGCGGCGACAAGGACGCCTCCGCGCGGTACGCGGCGTTCCTGAAGAGCGGCGGGTCGGACTTCCCGGTGCGCACGCTCCAGGCGGCCGGCGTGGACCTGACGAAGCCCGACGCGATGCAGGCGACGTTCGACCTGTTCGCCGCGACGCTCGACGAGATCGAGCGGCTGACCGCGGAGCCGCGGTAGGTCCGGCCGCGCTCCGCGCTCCCGCCCGGTTCCTTCCCGGCGGGCCGCGGCGGAGGGAACGCCGCGGCCCGAGGAAGCGCGGAGGGCGAACAGGCGTACAATACCCGGGCGGAACAGAGGTGAGCCGATGCTTCGCAAGCTGGTGACGGCGCTCGCAGTCGGGGTCCTCGCGCCGCCCGGGTGGGCCGCCGCGTCCGACCAGTGGGACAGGACCAAGGGCAACTGCGACGCGGTCTTCCAGAACCACGAGGCCGCCGAGCTGCCCGAGCTGAAGTACTGCATGGGCATGTGGGAGGCGTACCGGGACGTCGTCTCCCTGAACGAGGCCCAGCGGCTGTTCATGGCCAAGGTCTTCAACCGCCTCTACAAGGAAGGGGACGCGGAGACGCGCCACGTCGCGAAGAACGCGCTGGCGCGGCTCGGGTTCGCGCCCAAGGCGGCCTCGGACGAGGACCTGGACGCGGCGAAGGCCGCCGCGGAGAAGAAGCCCGAGCGGAAGAAGTACCGGCCCCTGACCGCGGACCCGGGCGAGCAGAAGCTCGCGCGCACGATCCGCGAGCAGGGGATGAAGCTCTACAAGAAGAAGGACTGGGCCGGTGCGGTCGAGCGGTTCAACGAGGCGCTGTCGCACGACGGGCAGTTCGTGCAGGCGCTCTACGACGCGGCGTGCTGCTACGGCCTGATGGGCGACGCGGCGAACGCGGGCGAGTACCTGCTCCGGCTGTCGGACATCGGCAGCAAGGAGGCGCTGAAGCTGATCCGCAAGGCGCGCGTGGACAAGGATTTCGAGGGGATCCGCGACGATCCGGGCTACAAGCGCGGGTGCGGGTACGCGCGCATCAAGGTCGTGAACGGGATGCCCGCGGACGACAAGGACGCCGGGGAAGGCAGCGTCGTCAGCCTGGTGGACATGCTGAACTCGCCGAAACTGCAGTACAAGGCCGAGCCTGGCGGGGACGACAAGCACACGCGGGACCGGCCGCACGTCTGGTACAAGGAGCACGCGAAGAACCCGGCGTACATCGTGGCCAAGGTGATCGGCCACCCGCGGACGCGGCTGGTCAAGCTCGACTGGGAGTCCGACTGGGACATGATCGTGAGCTGGGCCGACAAGGTGGCCGTCAACGCGGACGGCGAGCGGACCGTGAAGTACAGCCTGGTGAAGAAGGGCGGGGGGAGCGGGGCCGGCGTGGACCCGGAGAAGCGGATGGACGAGGCCCTGCGCGAGGAGGACAAGGCCCTGCGCGAGCCGGACAAGTACGCCCGCCAGGCGACCCACGTGCTGGAGACGCCGGACCGGATGGCGAACAAGGTGGACTCGGCGAAGGACCGCGTGGACGGCACGGTGAACACCGTGGAAAACGTCGGGGACAAGGCCAAGGCACTCGAGAACATCGGCGACAAGTTCAAGTGAGGTGGTCGTCATGGGGATCGGCTGGACCGAGGTCCTGGTGATCGTGGCGGTGATCCTGCTGCTGTTCGGCGCGACGCGGCTGCCCGCCGCCATGGCCGGATTGGGCAAGGGGATCAAGGAGTTCAAGAAGGCGGTGCGCACCGACGACGAGCCGGCGCAGGCGGGCGGCGAGTCGGGCGACCTCGTCGCGCGCGAGCTGAAGGCCGGGGTCGGGAAGCACGTCCGCTTCCTGCCGGACGGCACGGTGGAGGTCGGGCTGCCGGACGGCGCCACGCTGGTCGAGGTGGACCAGGCGTGGGCGACCGTGAAGGACGACACGGGCACCTCGCGCATCCCGCTGGTGCAGGTCAAGAAGATCGTGTTCAGGGCGTAGCCGGGGACGGGTTGCGGCTGCCGCGCGCCCGGCCCGTTCATGCCTGGGCGGGCCGCGGCGGAGTCGCGCCGCGGCCCGGGGGCGCGCGGCGGGCACGGGCTCGGGTTCGGGTACGGGAGGGGCAGACATGGATCTGGTCGGCAGGATTCGGCGGAAGGACGCCGTTGTCGGGGTCCTGGGGCTCGGGTACGTCGGGCTCCCTCTCGCCGCGGTGTTCGCGAGGAACGGCTACCGGGTGATCGGCCTGGACGTGGACGGCGAGAAGGTCGCGGCGCTGAAGGCAGGGAAGAGCTACATCAAGCACATCCCCGGATCGGCGATCGCGGCCATGAACGCGGCCGGGTTCGAGCCGACGACCGACTTCTCGCGATCGGCCGCGTGCGACGCGATCCTGATCTGCGTGCCCACGCCGCTGACCGCGAACCGCGAGCCGGACATGACCTACGTGGTCGGGTCGTGCGAGGCGATCGCGCCGTACGTGCGGGCGGGCCAGATCGTGGTGCTCGAGTCCACGACCTACCCGGGCACCACCGACGAGGTGATGCGGCCGATCCTGGAGCGCGGCGGGCTCGTCGCGGACCGCGACTTCTTCCTGGCCTTCTCGCCGGAGCGCGAGGACCCGAACAACCCGGACTTCGAGACCGCGACCATCCCGAAGGTGGTCGGCGCGGACTGCCCGGTCGCGGCCGAGGCCGCGGTCGCGCTGTACGCGAGCGTGATCAGGCGGGTGGTGCCGGTGTCGTCCACGCGGGTCGCCGAGGCCGCGAAGATCCTGGAGAACACCTTCCGCGCGGTGAACATCGCGCTCGTCAACGAACTGAAGGTCGTGTTCACCCGCATGGGCATCGACGTGTGGGAGGTGATCGACGCGGCCGCGACCAAGCCGTTCGGGTTCATGCGCTTCACCCCGGGCCCCGGGCTCGGGGGGCACTGCATCCCGATCGACCCGTTCTACCTGACGTGGAAGGCCCGGGAATACGAGGTCTTTTCCCGCTTCATCGAGACGGCCGGCGAGGTCAACACGTCCATGCCGGCTTGGGTCGTCGGCCGGACCATGGAGGCGTTCTCGCAGCGCGGGCGCGGCCTGCGCGGCTCGAGGATCCTGCTGGTCGGGCTCGCCTACAAGAAGAACGTGGACGACGCGCGCGAGTCGCCGACGTACAAGCTGTGGGAGCTGCTCGAGCGCCAGGGTGTCGAGGTGTCGTACCACGACCCGTGGATCCCGGTCGTGCCGAAGTCGCGCGAGCACGGGCAGTTCGCGGGCCGGGGAAGCGTGCCGATCGACCGCGCGGGCGAGTTCGACGCGGTCCTGATCTCGACCGACCACGACGGGGTCGACTGGAAGCGCCTGCTCGCGGACGCGCGGCTGATCATCGACACGCGCGGTGTCTTTCGCACTCCCCACGAGAAGGTCGTGAAGGCGTGATGCGCCTCCTGTTCGTCCTCGGCACCCGCCCCGAAGCGATCAAGCTCGCCCCCGTGATCCGCGCCGCGCGCGAGCGGGCATCCGCGTTCGAAGCCGTTGTCTGCGTCACCGGGCAGCACCGCGAGATGGTCGCGCCGTTCCTCGAGCTGTTCGAGCTGCGGCCCGACTTCGACCTCGCGGTGATGCGGCCGGACGCGTCGCTGTCCGGGCTGGTCGCGCGCCTGCTGGATGGGCTCGACGCGGTCCTGGCGGACGTCCGGCCCGACGCGGTCGTGGTGCAGGGGGACGCGGCGACCGCGATGGCCGGGGCGCTCGCGGCGTTCCACCGGCGCGTGCCGGTCGCGCACGTCGAGGCGGGGCTCCGCAGCGGCGACCTCGCGGCGCCGTTCCCGGAGGAGCTGTACCGGGTGATCGCGGGGCGGGTCGCGGGCCGGCACTTCGCGCCGACGCCGAGGGCCGCGAGGAACCTGTACGCGGAGGGCGTGCCCGAGGGCCTCGTCCACGTGACCGGAAACACGGTCGTCGACGCGGTCCGCTGGGTGCGCGACCACCGCCTGGACGGCGTGGACCCGGCCGAGCGCCGGCCGTCGATCCGGGGCCGGCGGCTCGTCCTCGTGACCGGCCACCGCCGCGAGAGCTTCGGGGCCGCGTTGTCGGACCTGTGCCTCGCGGTGCGCGACGTCGTCGAGAGCGAGCCCGACGCGGCCGTGGTCTGGCCGGTGCACCTGAACCCGAACGTGCGGGAGCCCGTCGCTCGCCTGCTCGGGCCGGCCGCGGCGACCGGGCGCCTGGTGCTCGAGGAGCCCGTGGACTACCCCACGATGATCGCGCTCCTGCGCGATTCGTACCTGGTGGTGACCGACTCGGGGGGGATCCAGGAGGAGGCGCCGGAGTTCGGCAGGCCCGTGCTCGTGGCGCGCGAGACGACCGAGCGGCCGGAGGGCGTGGAGGCGGGCGTCGCGAGGCTGGTCGGCACGGCCCGCGCCGGGATCGTGTCCGCCATCCGCGAGCTGCTGCACGACCCGGCCGCGTACGCCCGCATGGCCCGCCACGTGAACCCCTACGGCGACGGGCTCGCGGCGGGCCGGATCCTGGACGCGCTGGCGGCCTGCGGGAGCGATCCGCGCTGAGGCGCGGAATGCTCCGCGGCCGCAAGGCGGCCGCGCAAGGGGGGTGGCCCGCGCCCCGCAAGGCGGGGCGGCGGGCAGGGGGGCGAGCCGCGCCCCCCTCCGATCGATGCCCCTGGGGCCTGCCGGGTCGGGATGGTGGGGTACGCGTCTCGACGGGTGTCGTTCGGGACCGCCTGCCGTGCGGGCCGGGGGACAGCGCGGAATGCTCTACAGGATCTGACGGCTCTCCACGAGGACCTCGACGGGGCCGTGGCCGAGGTCCGGGGTGGGGTCCGGGGAGGGCGCGGGCGCGGGCGCGGGGGCCGGATCGGGCGCCGCCGCGTCCGGTCCGGCCGGGGTCCCGGCGCCGCAGGCCGAGAGCAGGAATACGGCGATCGCCCAGGGAAGTCGCGTCTTCGTGCCGCGGAGCGCGGCGCGGCCTTCGCGCGATCGCACCGACTGCGCTATCCTTCCACGCGGTTGCGTTCCCAAGGGAAGGCATGGCCGACGTGCTCGTGACGGGGTCCGCGGGGTTCATCGGGTCGCACGTGTGCCGGAGGCTGCTCGGCGAGGGCGCCTCCGTCGCGGGCGTGGACGACTTCAACCCGCGGTTCTTCGCCTCCGTCAAGCGCGCCCGGGACGCGGACCTGCGCGCGGCGCACCCGGGCTTCGCGTGCGCCGAGGCGGACGTGGCGGACCTCGCCGCGCTGGGACGCGTGTTCGAGGCGCACCGGCCGCGCCTCGTCGTGCACCTCGCCGCGCAGACCGGGGTCCGGTACTCGGCGGTGGACCCGTTCGTCTACGAGCGGTCGAACGTGGCCGGGACGCTGAACGTGCTCGATCTGTCGCGGCGGGGGGGGGTCGAGCGCGTGGTCTACGCGTCGTCGTCGAGCGTCTACGGCGGGTCGAAGACGCTGCCGTTCCGCGAGGCGGACCGCGTGGATGCGCCGATCAGCCTCTACGCCGCGACGAAGAAGGCGTGCGAGCTGATGGCGCAGTCGTACGCTCACCTTCACGGGATGACGCTGGTCGGGCTCAGGTACTTCACGGTCTATGGCCCGTGGGGCCGGCCCGACATGGCGGTCTGGAAGTTCACGGAGAAGGTCGCGAACGGCGAGCCGATCGCCCTCTACGCGGCCGGCCGGATGAGGCGCGACTTCACGTACGTGGACGACGTGGTCGATGCGACGCTCGCGCTCGCGCGGCTCCCCGGGCTGACCGGGCACGAGGTCTTCAACGTCGGCGGCAGCCGCTGCGAGGACCTGTCCGCGCTGGTCTCCGCGATCGAGGCGGCGGTCGGGCGCCCGGCCGTGGTGCGCTTCGGCCCGCCGCAGCCCGGCGACATGGAGGCGACCTGGGCGGACACGTCGAAGCTCGCGGCCGCGACCGGCCACGCGCCGCGCGTGCCGATCGCGGAGGGCGTGCCCGCGTTCGTGCGCTGGTACCTGGACCACGGGCAGGTCGCGGACGCGGTGCGCCGGGAGCGGCGGGAGGAGGACTGACGCGATGGGCAAGCCCTACTTCGCGCACCCGACCGCGGTCATCGACGGCGAGACCGCGGACAACGGCTTCTGCGACCCGAACATCGGCGAGGGCACGCGGATCTGGCACTTCTGCCACGTGACCGCGGGCGCCCGCATCGGGCCGCGGTGCAACCTCGGGCAGAACGTCTATGTGGGCGGCGCCGCGGTGCTCGGGGAGGGGTGCAAGGTCCAGAACAACGTGAGCCTGTACGACGGCGTGGAGCTGGAGGACTTCGTCTTCTGCGGGCCGTCCACGGTGTTCACGAACCTGTCGAAGCCGTTGCCGCGGGCCGCGATCCGGCGGCACGAGTCCTACCAGCGCACGCGCGTCCGGCGCAACGCGTCGATCGGCGCGGGCGCGGTGATCGTGTGCGGCCACGAGCTGGGCGAGGCGTGCTTCGTCGCGGCCGGGGCGGTCGTGACGCGCGACGTGCCCGCGCACGCGCTCGTGGCGGGGAACCCCGCGAAGCAGGTCGGGTGGGTGTGCGAGTGCGGTGGCCGTCTTCCGCTTGTTCTTCCTCCCGCATCCGGGCTCGAGACGTGCATCGAGCCCGGGTGCGGGCGGCGCTACCGCCTTCTTGATGGGCGTCCGGAGGAGGTCCCATGACGGATGGGCGCGTACGGTTCGGCCTGGTCGGCTGCGGCCGGATCTCGGGGAACCACGTCGACGCGATCGCCGCGAACCACGAGCGCGCGGTGCTGGCCGCGGTCTGCGACGTGGTCGAGGAGCGCGCGCGCGCGGCGTCCGGGAAGGCGGGCGGCGTGCCCTGGTTCACGGACTACGGGAAGATGCTCGCCGCGGGCGGGTTCGACGCGGTCGCGATCTGCACGCCGTCCGGCATGCACCCGGACCACGGCATCCAGGCGGCCGAGGCGGGATTCCACGTCCTGTCCGAGAAGCCGATCGGCATCGCGCTGGAGCCGGTGGACCGGCTGATCCGCACGTGCGACCGCACCGGCCGCCACCTGTTCGTGGTGATGCAGAACCGCCTGAACCCGACGGTGAAGCTGCTCCGGCAGGCCGTGGACAAGGGCCGCTTCGGCCGGATCTGCCTCGCGCAGGTCAACGTGTTCTGGACGCGGCCGCAGGAGTACTACGACCAGGCGAAGTGGCGCGGCACGTGGGAGTTCGACGGCGGCGCCTTCCTGAATCAGGCGTCGCACTACGTGGACCTGCTGCACTGGCTGGTCGGCGAGGTCGAGGACGTCCAGGCGACGACCGCGACGCTCGGGCGGCGCATCGAGGCCGAGGACACGGGCGCCGCGGTCGTGCGCTTCCGCAGCGGCGCGATCGCGACCATGAACGTCACGATGCTGGTCTACCCGAAGAACCTCGAAGGCTCCATCACGATCCTGGGCGAGCGCGGCACCGCGCGGGTCGGCGGCATCGCGCTGAACCGCGTCGAGCACTGGGACTTCGACCACTACCAGGACGAGGACCGGACCGTGGCCGAGGCCGCGTACACGCCCACGAGCGTCTACGGCCACGGCCATCCCGGCTACTATTCCAACGTCATCGACGTGTTGCAGGGCCAGGGACGGGCGCACCTCGACGGCCGCGGCGGCCGCAAGTCGCTCGAGCTGATCCTGGCGATCTACCGCTCGGCGCGCGAGGGGCGCCGGGTCGCGCTGCCGCTCGTGTAGGTCGTTCCGGAGGGGACCAAGTTGAGGATCCTGACCGTGATCGGGGCGCGACCGCAGTTCGTCAAGGCGGCCGTCGTCACGCGCGAGCTGGCCGGGCTGCCCGGCGTCGAGGAGCGGCTTCTCCACACGGGCCAGCACTACGACGACTCCATGTCGGCCCGGTTCTTCGAGGAACTGTCGCTGCCCGCGCCGGCGTGGAACCTCGGGGTCGGGTCGGGCCCGCACGGCGTCCAGACCGCCCGCATGCTGGAGGGCATCGAGGCCGCGATTTCGGCGTGGCGGCCCGACCGGGTGCTCGTCCATGGCGACACGAACTCCACGCTCGCGGGCGCGCTCTGCGCGGCGAAGCTGCACGTCCCCTGCGCCCACGTGGAGGCGGGGCTCCGGTCGTTCAACCGCCGCATGCCCGAGGAGGTCAACCGGGTCGTCGCGGACGTGCTGTCGGACCTGCTGTTCTGCCCGACGCAGGCCGCGGTCACGAACCTCGCGGCGGAGGGGCGGGGGCATGCGTCCGGCGTCCGCCTCGTCGGCGACGTGATGTACGACGCGGTCCGCGTGTTCGGTGGGGGCGCTGCCCGGGTCCCGGCCTCGGCCGCCGCCGCCGTGTCGGCGGGCCGTTTCGCGCTCGCGACGTGCCACCGCGCCGGGAACACCGACGACCGCGCGAAGCTCGCGGGCGTGCTGGCCGGGCTCGGGGCCGTTGCGCGCCGCATGCCCGTGGTGTTCCCGGTCCACCCGCGCACCCTCGCGGCGATTTCGCGCGCGGGCCTCGCGATCCCGGACGGGGTCGCGGCCATTCCGCCCGCGTCGTATCTCGAGACGCTCTCCCTGCTGTCGCGCGCCGCCCTGGTCCTGACCGACTCCGGCGGGCTCCAGAAGGAGGCGTTCTTCGCGGGCGCGCCGTGCGTCACGCTGCGCGACGAGACCGAGTGGGTCGAGCTGGTCGAGGCCGGCTGGAACCGCCTCGCGGGCACGGACCCCGACGCGATCCTCCGGGCCGCCGGGGAGGCGCTGGGCCGCGCGCCGCCGCCGCGGCCGGACGGGCTGTACGGCGACGGGCACGCCGCGGCGAGGATCGCGCGCGCGCTGGTGGGGGGGGACCCATGACGAACGGCAGGGTGAGGCTCCGGGGCGCGATCCACGAGCAGTTCGACCGGCTGCGGCTGTCGGGTCCCGGGACCGCGCTCCGCAAGGCTCGGCGGTACGTGGACTACACGCGCGACGTGCTGCCGCACCTGCGGGCGTTCCGCGAGAGCGATGACCGCAAGCCGCTCGCCCGCGTCGCCCGCGAGTTGCGGCTCGTGCAGGCGTTCTGGGGCTGCGCGCCGTTCCACTACTTCCTGTACCGGCTGTACGAGAACCACTTCGACCTGTCCGACGAGGACCTGTGCGCCTGGATCCCGGACTGGTACTGGTACCACGTGTTCATCCAGCGCGTGAACGACATGGCGTACGTCGCGCTGGAGGGCGACAAGAACGTCACCGACGTCGTGCTGCACGCGGCCGGGGTCCCGGTGGTGGTGCCGCTGTGGAAGGTCGCGCGCGGCGCGGTGACGGATCGCGGTTTCCAGCCGATGCCGCGCGGGGAGTTCGAGCGCGTGGTCGCCGGACTCCGGTGCGACCGCGTGTTCGGCAAGCCCGTGGCCGGGGCGGGGGGGGAAGGGTTCGCGATCTTCCGGCGCCGGCCCGACGGGTCGTACCGGACCGACGACGACCGGCTCCTCTGCTGGGACGAGGTGCACCGGCTGGCGGACCAGACCGACTGGGTGTTCCAGGAGGGGCTGCCGCAGCACGAGTCCGCACGGCGCATCCACGCGGCCAGCATCAACACGCTGCGGCCCGTGACCGAGCGGCTCCCCGGGGGGGAGGTGCGGGTCGTCGCGGTCACGCTGCGCATGGGCGTCGGGGGCGGCGACACGGACAACGCGCACGTGGGCGGCATCTCGTGCGGGGTGGACCTCGACACGTGGCGCTGCCTGAAGTGGGCCCAGACGGACGGCACGCTCGGGGCGATCCGGCGCACGGACCGTCACCCCGATTCGGGCGTGGTGTTCGAGGGTTACAAGCTCCCGTTCCGGGACGAGGTGCTGGACGCGCTCCGCCGCGGCGCCTCCGCGCTCTACCCCATGCCGATCATGTCGTGGGACGTGGCGTTGACGCCCCGCGGCCCGGTGGTGCTGGAGGCGAACGCCGGGCTCGGCCTGAGCCACCTCCAGTCCGCGTCCCACCGCGGGCTCCGCCGCGAGTTCCGGATCGGCCCGGAGCGGGCGGCCGAGGGGATACCGCTCCCGCCGGGTCTCGCGGGTCGGTCGTAGCCGTCGCGGTGTGTGAACGGAGGTGCGACTGACCAGCCTGCGCGAGAGGACGCTCGGCGCCCC
>VGRB01000028.1 GCA_016875475.1 Deltaproteobacteria bacterium | reverse complement strand
CCACGAGGGCGTACCGGGTCGTGCGAGACGCGGTCTATTTCGGCAGCGACCTCTGGTTCCACCCCACGTCCGCCGAGGTCGAGCGCCTGCTGCCGGACCTCCCGGCCGACGTCAAGGTCGTGACCACGGACGAGCTGTTCGAGGGCATCTCGTACCAGCCGCTGAACCTCGGGACCGGCTGCGGCCAGCTCCGCTTCGTGAAGTCGGCCGACCTCGCGGCGCGCACCGTCTTCCTCGGCCCGCGCGACCTCGTGGTGCTCGACGGCATCCCGGACGACATCGCGGTCGTGGCGGGGATCGTCACGTCGGTGTTCCAGACCCCGCTGTCGCACCTGAACGTGCTCTCGCAGAACCGCGGCACGCCGAACATGGGCCTGAAGGGCGCGTGGCAGGATTCGGCGCTCCGTGCGCTCGAAGGCAAGTGGGTCAGACTGGAGGTCGGCGGCTTCGAGTGGAAGGCGTCGGAGATCGACAAGGCCGAGGCCGACGCGTGGTGGGAGACGCACAAGCCGCCCGCGGTTGCGGTGCCCGAGATCGACCTGACCGTGACCGCGCTGACCGACGCGGCCGACGTCCCGTTCCCGGACGGGATCCCGGCCTTCGGCGGCAAGGCAACGCACTACGGCGAACTGACGCGCATCGGGCTCGACAAGGTCCCGATCCGCAAGGCGTTCGCGGTTCCGATGCACTTCTACAGGCGGTTCGAGGCGGCGAACGGGTTCGACGTGCGCGTCGCCGCGCTGCTCGCGGACGCGAAGTTCGCGGACGACCCGGCGTACCGCGACGCGCAGCTTGCGCTCCTCCGCGAGGACATGGTCAAGGCGCCGCTCGACGCCGCGTTCGTCGCCGCGGTCAAGGCTAAGCTCGACGCCGAGTACCCCGGCATGTCGATCAGGGTCCGGTCCAGCACGAACGCCGAGGACCTCGACGGGTTCACCGGCGCGGGGCTCTACTCGTCGAACAGGTACGAGCCGGGCAGCGACAAGAAGACCCTGGAGGCGGCGATCCGCAAGACCTGGGCGAGCCTCTGGAACTTCCGCGCGTTCGAGGAGCGGACCTGGCGGAGCATCGACCACGAGGCGGTCGCGATGGCGCTGCTGGTCCACGGCGCGTTCGACGACGAGGGCGAGGACGCGAACGGCGTGGCGCTGACCAACAACATCTTCGACCCGAACGAGCCCGCGTTCTGGGTGAACGTGCAGGAGGGCGCGATCGAGGTGGTCAAGCCGCCGCCGGGAGTGGTGTCCGACCAGTTCCTCTACTACTACGGCTACCCGTCCTCGCCGACCGTGTTCATCGCGCACTCGACCGAGGTGCCCGCGGGCGAGACCGTGCTGACCGGCCAGGAGACGCACCAGCTCGCCAAGGCGCTGAACGCGATCCACCTCCACCAGGCGTTCTCGAAGCTCTACTCGAAACCCGGCCGGTTCTACGCGATGGACGTGGAGTTCAAGTTCTTCACCGAGCCCGGGGACGTGGTGTCGCGGCTGTGGATCAAGCAGGCGCGGCCGCACTACGGGTGGTCGGCGGGGGAGTAGGGGAGCGGGCACGGGCACGGGCACGGGCACGAGCGGGTTCGGGCTCGGGTTCGGGTTCGGGGACGGGGAGGACTCCGTGATAGAGTCGCGGGGAAGTTCGGAGGAGCCGATGGAAGGCTCGTACGGCTGCGTTCAGGCGCCGGTGGACAAGCAGGGGCGTGTCAAGCTGCCGCTCGGGTTCTCGGCGGCGGTGCTGCCCGAGCGGTTCGTGTTCGTGACCGCGGACCCGCGGCGGCGGTTCCTGGAGGTCCGTTCCGAGGCCGCGTTCGCCGCGCTCGCGGACCGGGTGCGCGGGGCGGCCGCAGGGCTGCCTCCGGACGCGGCTGCGGCGCTCGTGACCGAGTACCTCGGCGGCGCGCACCGCGCGCTCGTGGACGACGCCGTCCGCGTCGCCTTGCCCGGGCGGTTCCGCGACGTGGTCCCGGGCCCCGAGGCGGTCCTGGTCGCGGTCGGCGACGCCGTGCTGGTGTGGGACCGCGCCGGATACGAGTCCGGCCAGCCCGAGCGCCTCTCCGCGATCGCCGCCGGAGCGCCCGGCCTCGACCCCGTCCTGCTCGACATCGCGAGGTGATCCCGTGAGCGAGAAGCTGCGACTGACCGAATCCGAGCGCCTGTTCCGCGAGGCCCAGGAGCTGATCCCCGGCGGCCTGATGGGCATCCGGCGACCCTACAACTTCGTGCCCGGCGAGTACCCGATCTTCTTCACCCACGGCAAGGGCAGCCGCGTGACCGACGCGGACGGCAACGAATACGTGGACTTCCTGTGCGCGTACGGCCCGATCATCCTCGGCTACCGCGAGGACGAGGTCGACGAGGCGGTCGTCGCGCAGATCCGCGAGAAGGGGTCCTGCTTCAGCCTCGTGCAGCCGGTCCAGAACGTGCTCGCCGGGAAGATGCGCGAGTGCCTCCCGGCCGCCGAGATGAGCGTGTTCGTCAAGACCGGGTCCGACGCGACCACGCTCGCGGTCCGGATCGCGCGCGGCCGGACCGGGCGCACGAAGGTCATCCGGTGCGGCTACCACGGCTGGGCGGACTGGTGCGTCGAGGTCAAGGGCGGCATCCCGAGGAAGCTCTACGAGGACACGTACGAGTTCCACTACAACCGCCTGGACGAACTCGAAGACCTGATGAAGGCCCACGGCGACGACGTCGCCGCCGTGATCGTGACGCCGGTCGGCCACCCGCTCGCGCACCCGGTCGAGGAGCCGCGCCCCGGCTTCCTCGAAGGCATCCGTGACCTGACGCGGAGACACGGGTCCGTCCTGATCTTCGACGAGATCCGCACCGGCTTCCGCGTGTCGCTCGGCGGCGCCGGCGCGTTCTACGGCGTGAAGCCGGACCTCGTGTGCGTCGGCAAGGCGATGGCGAACGGCTACGCGATCAGCGCGGTCGCGGGCGCGCGCGACGTGATGCGGGTGCTGGAGAAGGAGGTCTTCGTCAGCTCCACCTACTTCCCGAACAGCCTCGAGATGGTGGCCGCGCTCAAGACGATCGAGATCCTGCAGCGCGACCGCGTGCTCGACCACGTCCGCGAGCGCGGGACGCGCTTCCTCGCGCGCGTCCGCGACGTCATCGCCCGCTCCGGGGTGTGCGCCGAGGTCTCGGGCATCCCGCAGATGCCGTTCGTGACCTTCCCGGAGGACGCGTCCGACGCCGCGAAGACCTACCGCGGGCGCCGCACGCGCTTCTACACCGAGGTCATCCGGCGCGGCGTGTTCCTGCAGCCCTACCACCACGGCTACATCTGCTGGCGGCACACCGAGGCGGACCTCGACAAGGCGGTCGGCGCGATCGCCGAGGCCCTGGACGAGGTGCGCCGCGAGTTCGGCGGGTAGCCGTGTTGCAGCGCGTTTCTTTCACCTCGCGCGTCCGGTCAATACAATCGGTGATGACCCTTGCCCGGTGATCGGTTGCCGCGCCGTGCCCTCATCGTCCTCCCGACCCTCCTCGCCGCCTGCGCCGCCGAGCGCGCCGCGGGCCCGGTGGCCGTCCAGATCCCCGCGCCCCCGCCCGAGGTCCGCCCTGCCGAGGAGGCGGCCGCGCCGGCGCGCCGCGCCCTCGCCACGCGCCTCGACGACGAGCCCGTGGTCGCCATCCCGCGGTCCCACCCGAAGGTCGGGAGCCTTCGCGGGACCGGCTCGCTCTCGATCGGCACGACGCGCGACGGCTTCGTCGTGGACTGCCGCCCGCTGCCGGAATCCGACACGCTCAAGGTGCTGGAGGTCCCGGCGCGCCGCGGCACCGCGTGCGGCACGGACGAGCTGGTCGAGGCGCTGGTCAAGGCGTCGCGCGACGTCGCGAAGGCCTCCCCGGGCGCGGTCCTGACCGCCGGGAACATCGGCCGCGCCGGCGGCGGCGACATCATCTGGAGCATCTCCCACAACTCCGGCCGCGACGTGGACATCGGCTTCTACCTGCGCGGCCCGAACGGCGACCAGCACCTCCCCCCGGCGCTGATCCACGTGGACGCCACCGGGAGCGGCACCTGCGGCGACCTCCCGGTCCGCTTCGACGTCCGTCGCAACTGGCTGCTGGTCAAGTCGCTGCTCTCGAACCCGAAGGTCGAGGTGCAGTGGCTCTTCGTGTCGGCCGGGTTGAAGCGCCTGCTCCTCGACCACGCGAAGAAGAAGCGCGAGCCGAAGTCCCTGATCGAACGCGCCGACCAGGTCATGGCGAGGCCGCGCGGGCTGTCGCACGACGACCACTTCCACATGCGGCTGTACTGCGCCCCGGACGACCTGTACGAGGGCTGCCAGGACCGCGGCACGAACCGGCCGTGGTTCGTCGATCGCACCGGCCGCATCGACGCCCGCGCGCGCGAGCTGCTCGCCGCCTCGCGGTCCGAGGTCGCGGCCGTCCGCGCCGCCGCGGTCACCGTGCTCGGCCGCCTCGGCCGCCCTTCCGCGCTGCCGCGGGCCGTGGAGATGCTCTCGGACGGCGCGTCCCAGGTCCGCATCGCGGCCGCCCGCGCGATCCGGGACCTCGGCGTCGCGGGTCATCTCTCCGCGGTCGAGGCCGCGGTCGCGCGGGTGCGCGAGCCCGAGGCCGTGCTGGCACTGCTCCAGGCGATCGAGTGGAGGCTGTCCGGCGAGGCGAAGGCCGCGTCGCTCGGGCGCCTGCTCGCCTCGAACCGCGCGTTCGTCGTGTCCGGCCCGGTGTTCGAGGCGCGATGGACCGTCGGCCGGTGGGCGCTCGACGCGCTGTCGCGCACGGGCGGGCAGTACGCGGTCCGCGAGCTCGTCCAGGGCATCGGCCGCGCGGACGCCGGGCCCGCCGCCGTGGCCCGTACGCTGGCCGAGCTGACCGGGACCGACGCGGCGCGGGACGAGACCGGGGACGAGGCGGCCGAGGCGGTCGAGGCGGCCTGGAAGGCGTGGTGGGCGAATAGCCGCAAGAAGGATCCGGTCCGCTGGTGGGAGGACTCCCTGCGCGCGGACGGGCTGCTCGGCGCGGGCAACCCGTCCCCCACGACCGACCCCGCCGCCCTGCTGGACATCGTCCGCAAGGGCGATCACCGCCGGCGCGCCGCGTACGGCCTGCTGCGGGCGCGCGACAGGAAGCTCCGACTCCCCCCCGACGGCATGGAGCCGCTGCCGGTGCTGCTGGAGCGTGCTCTCGGGACCGCGCCCGAGGCGGGTCCGGCGGACGTGGATTGAAGCTCCGTGCATCCACGCACAATCCCTTCCGGGAGACCTGTTCCCCCGGCGTGCCCGCGGCGATCTTCCGCGACCTTGCGGCCCCACCGCACCGTGATATACTCCGGCGGAGCCATGGGTTTGCAGATGCCCAAACTCTACATCGAGGACGACGCGGGGAACGTGCAGGTCGTCCCGTTCGACGACCCCGAGGTCACGCTCGGTCGCGCCGCGGACAACGTGATCGTGCTCGCGGACCGGAACGTCTCCCGGCACCATGCCAGGGTGCGCCAGGCAGACGGCCGGTACTGGGTGGCGGACGCGGGATCCCGGTACGGGCTCCGCGTCAACGGCGCCCGGATCCCCGGCGAGAGCGAGGTCCGGCCCGGCGACCTCCTGCTGATCGGCGACTACAAGCTGAAGGTGCTCGCACGCGACGCCGCGATCTCGGACGACGACGTCCCGGTCCGGCGCGAGCCGGCGCCCGAGCCCACCCGCACCCGCACCGCCGAGATTCGCGACATCGAGGACATGAACCGCGTCGCCAACGAGGGGTGGCGGTCCGACTTCGAGCTGGAGGAGTTCGGCGAGCGCAAGCTGTCCGCCGGGAAGATCGTGCTGCTCGCCTTCCTGGTCGTCGTGGCGGCCGGTCTCGTCGCGCTCTACTTCATGCTGTCGAGCCCGACCGAGCCGGTCGGCGGCACCCGGGCTCCCACGCAGTCCGCGACCGCCACCACCGCGCCGGCGCCGGCGCCCGAGCCGGCGGCGCCCGCGACCCCGGAGCCGCCTGCGACCCCGGAGCCGCCCGCGCCTGCGCCGGCGGTCGCCTCCCCGACCCCGAGCCCGGCCGCCGCACCGATTGCGGCGCCGACCGCGGCCGCGCGCCCCGCGGCGCCGGACCGCCCGGTCGCCTCTCCGCCGCCGGAGCGGAGGCCGCCCGAGGAGCGCAAGCCGCCGGAGACCAAGGTCGCCGCCGTCGCCCCGAAGCCGCCCGAGCCCGCGAAACCGCCCGAGCCGCCGAAGCCGGCGGGGGGGGAGGACGTCGCGGCGCGCATCGAGGCCGCCATCGGCCAGCGCTCGTTCGCGCAGGCGGAGCTGCTCCTCGGCCAGTGCTCCGGGCCGCCGTGCTTCGGCCTGTGGAGGAAGCTCGCGGTCGGGTACGAGTCCGTGTCGAACACGGGCAAGGCCATCGAGACCTACAAGCGCCTCATGCGGATGACGCGGGACCCGACCCAGAAGGAGCGGTTCGCCGCCAAGATCACCGCCCTCGGCGGGTCCCCGGAGTGACGCCCCCCAGATCCGAATCCGACCTCGCGCTTCAGGTCGTCATGATCGGCTTCGACGGGCACGTCCTGCCCGCGGGCGTCGCGGCCCTGCTGGCGCGCGGTCTCGGCGGAGTCTGCCTGTTCGCACGGAACATCGCGGACCCGCGGCAGCTCCGCGACCTGTGCCGCGGCGTGCGGGTCGCGGCCGCGGCTGCCGGGCTTCCGCCCCCCCTCGTCGCGGTGGACCAGGAGGGCGGCCGGGTCCAGCGGCTCCGGCGGATCTCGACGATCCACCCGCCGATGCGGGAGGTCGGGGCGGGGGGCACGGACGCGGCGCGCGAGGCGGGCAGGGCGCTCGGCGGGCAGGTCGCCTCGTTCGGCTTCAACCTCGACTTCGCCCCCGTGCTCGACGTGGACTCGAACCCGGCGAACCCGATCATCGGCGACCGGTCGTTCTCGTCCGACCCCGCCGCGGTCGCGGCCTGCGGCGCGGCGTTCGTCGAGGGCATGCGCTCGGCCGGCGTGATCCCTTGCGGGAAGCACTTCCCGGGGCACGGCGACGCCTCGCTCGACAGCCACCTGGACCTGCCCGTGATCGAGGCGGACCGCGAGACGATCCTCCTGCGCGAGCTGCCGCCGTTCGAGGCCGCGATCCGCGCGGGCCTTCCCGTGGTCATGACCGCCCACTGCGTCTACCCCGCGCTCGACGCGTCCGTGCCAGCGACCCTGTCCCGGCCGGTCGTGACCGGCCTGCTGCGCGAACGCCTCGGCTTCGAGGGCTGCGTCGTGACCGACGACCTCGGGATGAAGGCGATCTCCGAGCGGTGGCTGCCGGACGAGGTGCTGCGCCTCGGGCTCGACGCGGGCATCGACCTGTTCCTGCACTGCGGTCCGGCGGGCGAGGGCGCGGCGCTGGCGGACCGCCTCGGGCGGCTGCTGGCGGACGGCTCGGTCGGGGCGGACCGCGTCGAGGCATCCGCCGCGCGGGTGAATGCGCTGCGGCTATCGGTCCAGGACGGTGCGCAGCCCCCGGAAGGCCGTGCCGCGGTGTGACAGGGCGTTCTTCCGGTCCTCCGGGATCTCGGCGAACGTCGCGCCTTCGCCGTCATGGAAGAAGACCGGGTCGTAGCCGAACCCCCCCGCGCCGCGCGAATCGTCGATGATCCGGCCCGGGACCTCGCCCTCCGCCACGATCGCGGCCGCGCCGGCGGGCAGGGCAGGGTGGGCGTCGAGGCGGAGGATGCCCTTCGGCAGCGCCCCGGGTCCGGGCAGGCCCCCGGCCGGGCCGACCAGCACCGCCGTGCAGACGAAGCGCGCGCGCCGGTCCGCGACGCCCGCGAGGTCCGAGAGCAGCTTCCGGATGTTTGCCGCGTGGTCGTGCCCCGCTCCGGCGAAGCGCGCCGAGTGCACCCCGGGCTTCCCGCCGAGCGCCGCCACCTCGAGCCCGGAGTCGTCGGCCATCGCGGGCAGGCCCGTGGCACGGAATGCGTGCGCGGCCTTGAGGATCGCGTTGTCCAGGAAGGTCTCCCCGGTCTCCTCGGGCAGCTCCGCGACGCCCGCGTCCCGAAGGCCCACGACCTCGACCGGCAGCCCGGCGAGGATCCCGGCGACCTCGCGCACCTTGCCCGGGTTCAGCGTCGCGAACACGACCTTGCGTGCGCCTTGCGTCATGGCTTCGCACCAACCGGGACTCGCAGCCAGACGCGGCCGTCCCGCTCGCTCGTGAGATCGACCGACCCGAACCACGCCTCGCCGGACGGGCACGCGCGCGGCGTGGCCGATGCCTTCAGATCGACCGTCGTCGCGACCGACGGGTACAGATCGATGCGCCGGGCACCGGCCACGGTCCCGGCGAGCGACACGGGCTCGCGCCACGCGAACCGCATCGCGATATCGAGGCGCGCCGAGGGGCCGCCGGACGTCGCGCGGCCTCCGACCACCTCCATGGCCAGGTCGTTCTCCGGCCTGGCCGGGTCCGGGTTGCGGACCGTGAACCGCAGCACTCGCGTGTCGAACGCGTGCCTGGCCACGGTCCTGCCGTCGCCGTCGGTCACGTTGACGGACACGTCCGTGAACCGCGCCCAGTCCTCGGGCGACAGCCGCATGTCGACCTCCACGGATTCGACCTCGCGCGACAGGTGGAACCCCTCGCGCAGCCGGTCCTGCCCGATCTGCTTGGAGAGCGTCCGCTCGCAGCCCGCGACGCGGCCCTCCGCGCGCCCGGCGAACGGGACCGCGAGCAGGTTCGTGACCTCGACCCGGGCCTTGGGCAAGGCGCCCGGCGCCATCTCGATCGCCCGGATCGGCTCCGCCGCGAACGCGTGGAAGCGCACCTCGAGGTCCACCTCGGACGGCTGCCGGTTCCCGGGGAACGCGTGCAGGGCCAGTTCCAGCGTGCCCGGCTCGAGCAGGTCCCCCTGAGCGATCACGCCCGACGCGACGAGCCCGCGGTCGGACGCGATCGCGGACGAGTCGAGCGGGACCTTCCGGCCGCGCGAGTCGTACAGGTACAGGAACGCGTTCGCGATCGCGTCCTGCGAGGCGGTCGCGCGGACCTCCATCGTGTGCGTGCCCGGCGGCGGCGAGATCGGCACGCGCACCACGTCGCCCGGCTGGAGCCGGGTCCGCTTCCGCTCGATCGCGGGCACCCCGTCCAGGGGGGCTGCCGGGTAGGGGGTGACGACAGCGACCGGGAACGAGAACACGGTCGTGCCCGCGCGCCCGGACACGTTCGCGACGTGCACGCCCGGCGCCTTCACCGCGTCCCGCTCGACCCACAGGTCGAACGCCGCCTCGCCCTCGCCCTTCAGGTAGACGTTCCGCCGCGACAGCCTCACCCAGGAGGCGTCCGCGGACAGCGAGAACGACTTCCAGAACGCGGCCTTCGCCGGCCCGGCCGCGTCGGCCGTGAAGCGCGGCCGGAGCGTCACCGCGGCCGGGCGCTCGCGGTCCGGCGCGTACCCCCCCGCCCGCCAGAACGCCGCGCGCGCCTTGCCGCCGGGCAGCGTCGGGGCAACGGTCCGGACCTCCACGTCCATCAGGATCGCGGCGCCCGCGTCCTTCGTCATGGCGTCGAACGCTGCCGCGGCGCGGGTCACGTCGATCATCCCGGCGCCCGCGTCGAGCGTCCCGTACCCGCGCACCGGGCGCGCGCCGTCACGGAGCGCCCGCCTGAGCATCCCGGAGTTCCACTCGATGCCCTTGCCCCGCGCGGGCGCGCCCGAGAGCACGAGCGCCGCGGCGCCGGCGCCCTGGGGAGCGGCCATGCTCGTGCCCCGCATCACGTCGCCCCTGGACCACGGCGGCACGGTCGACGCCGCGATCCCCGGCGCGGCCACGTCCGGCTTCGCCGCCTCGCCGCCCCGCGACGAGTACTGGAACATCCGCTCGCCCTCGATGCCGGACCCGAGCAGGTCGCGCGCCTGCGCCTGCCCGTAGGCCGCCGCGACCGCGAGCACGTGCAGCGACGCGGCCGGCGACCCGACCGTGGACAGGCCCGGTCCCTGGTTTCCGGCGGACGTGACCACCACGACGTGCGGGTTCTCCTCCGCGAACCGGTCGATCCACTTGTCGATGTCCGCCTGCCCCTCGACCTCCGACCCGACGCCGTACGAGATGTTCGCGACCACCGGCATCCCGTGCTCGCGGCCCCACTTCGCCGCGTGCTCGAGCGCCTTCCGCATGCTGTCCGTGACCGACGCGCCGCCAGCCAGCGTGTTGTCCCCGATCTTCAACGAGAGCACGACCGCGCCCGGCGCCACCCCGTCGTACCCGTCCTGGCCGTTCAGCCGCCACCCCGCGGCGATCCCGGCGACGTGCGTGCCGTGGCTGCCGGACGGGACGTGGAACTCGACCTTCTTCGCGCCCTCGCCCGCCGCGTCGATCGTGACCGCGATGTGCAGCGGCGGCGTGGCCCGCGTCGGGTCGTGCCCGGCGAGCGTCACGTACTCGCGGCCCGCTGCGTAGCTCCGGACCGGCGGATCCGCGGCCACGTCCCGGTCCCCCCCGCGGTCCACGACCACGCGCCACTCGCCGTCCGCGCCACGGAACAGCACGGCGGCGAAGCGGTCGTCCGTGCGGCCGTTCCCGTTCAGGTCCGGCACCGCGGAGTTCCGGAACCTCGACTCGTCGAGGAACCCGAGCCAGACCGGGCCGTCCTTCGGCCTGTCGGGGATCGCGGCCACGCCCTTGACCCAGCCGTCCTTGACCCGCCAGACCTCCTCGCCGCGCTCGTCCTTCTCCACGTCCGGCTTCTGGCACTCGACCACTGATTCGCCCGTGAAGTCGCGGGCATCCACGACCTTGGGCCCGCCGCCCGGCAGCCGGTCGAGCCCCGGCACGCCCATGTCCACGCCCGTGTCGAGCACCGCGATCGCCACGCCGCGCCCGTCCCGGCCCGGGTTCGCCTTGCGGAAGGCCGCGGCCCCGATCGTGACCGTGTCCAGGTACGCCGGGTACGGCGTCTCGCCGGGCATCGCGGGCTGCCCCGCGGCGAGCGCTGCCAGCAGAACGAGGGCGGCGGTCATGCGGTCCTCCGGGTCCGGGACGGCCGCGATTCTAGCAGGAACCCGGGCGCCGGGCCGCGAACGGGGGTACGATCGGACGTCCGGAGGGGGCACCGTTGCCGCCGCTCGCGCCGATCCTCGCCGTCCTGCTTCTGCCGTGGGTGGGCACGGGGTGCGATGCCGCGCGCGGGCTCCGGGCCGCGTGGCGGGACGCCCTGCCTCGCGAGGACCCGGCCGTGGCGCGCGCGCGGGCGGAGGCGCGGCTGGCCGGCGCGCGCCGCCTGCTGGTCCAGCTCCAGCACCTGTCGTTCGGCGACGTGGAGGCCGCGGACCCGGACGTGATCGTGGTGGACTACTCGTGGGACGGCGGGGGGGACCGCGAGATGTCCCGCGCGGACGTGTGGCGCCTCCGCGAGCGGCCCGGCCGGCCGCCGCGCGTCGTGCTCGCGTACCTGTCGACCGGCGAGGCCGAGAGCTACCGCTGGTACTGGGAGCGCGAGGCGCGGGGCGGGCGCGCGCGCTTCGTCATCGGCGAGAACCCGAAGTGGCCGGGGAACTTCCGCGTCCGCTACTGGGACCCGGCGTGGCGCTCGGTCCTGGCGGGGGGGCGCGGGTCGTACCTGGCCCGGATCCTCGACGCGGGCTTCGACGGCGTGTTCCTCGACACGGTCGATACGGCCGAGGTGCTGGAGGAGGGGGGCGACGCGCAGGCCGCAGGGCGCATGGCCGCGCTCGTGACCGACCTCGCGCGGGCCGCCCGCGGGGTGGACCCGGCGTTCCTGGTCGTGGCCCAGAACCCGTTCCGGATCCTGGCCGAGCCGGGGGTGACGGACGCGTTGTCCGGCGTCGTGGCCGAGGCGCACCTCCATGACGGGGACGAGCCGGTCCCGGACGAGCGCGCTCGGCCGATCCTCGACGCGCTCCGCGCCATGCGCGACCTCGGGAGGCGCGTGCTGGTGATCGAGTACGTGCGCGGGCGCGCCGCGATCGACCGGCTCTCCGCGCTCTGCGCGGCGGAGCGCTTCCTGTGCTACGTGGGCTCGCCGTCGCTGTCGCGAGTCGGGGTCATGCTGGACCCGGGTCCCGGCCCGGCAGGCGCGGGGGTCGGCTCGTTCCGGTGATCCTCCGCCCTGGCCGCGCACGCCCGTGCCGCGATCGGGCCGACGGCGGCGAGGCCCGCCAGCGCGGCCGCGTTCATCCACATCGCGGTCGCGAGCCCCTCGCCGGGCGCGCCGCCGCCGACCGCGTCCGCGAGCGCGCCGATGGCCCACGGGGCGAAGGCCCCCCCGGCCCCGATCGCGACCCCGAGCGCACCCAGGACCGCGCCTCCCTGCTCGCGCGGGAACGCTGCCGCGACCATGCTCTGGATCACGGGCACGCACGCGCTCATCGCGAGCCCGGCCAGCACGGCGCCCGCGAAGGCGACGGCGGGGATCGGCGAGGCGAGGACCGCCGCGCAGGCCACGGCGCCGGCGAGGCCGAGCGCGGCGAGGAGCCGCCCGCGGTCCGTGCGGTCGACGACGCGCGACAGCCCGATCCGGCCCGCGAACATGGCGGCCCAGTAGGCGGCAACGGAGGCCGAGGCGAGGGTGGCGGTCGCGTCGAAGCGGTCGCGGAAGAGGGTCGGCAGCCAGATCGCGAGCCCCGCCTCCGCTGCGATGTAGAGGAAGGCGGAGGCGAGCCCGAACGCGAGGGCCGGAGAGGCCGCGATCTGCCGCACCCCGCGCCCGGGGGGGGGCGGGGCCGCCGCGGGTCCGCGGCCGCGCGAGCCGAGCCGCGGCGTCGCGAAGAGCGCCGCGAGCAGGCCGAGGTTGACCGAGGCCGCGACCGCGTACAGCACGCGGAACGAGACGCCCGCCTCCAGCGCGGCGCCCGCGGACAGCGGGACCACCACCGCGCCGAGGGCGAACGCGCCGTGCGCGAACGAGAGCAGCCGCCCGCTGCCGCGCCCGCCCGCCTCCGCGAGGAGCACGGTGGCGGTCAGGTCGCCGATGCCCGCGACGCCGTAGGCGAACGCCGCGATCCGGGCGGTCGCGAGGTCGGGCACGAACGCGACGGAGAGGGTCGCGAGCAGGTTCATGGCCGCGCCGCCGACCAGGAGCGGCCGGCGCCCGATCCGATCCGCCAGGGGGCCGCCCACGGCGACCGCGATCGTGTAGCCGACGAACAGCACGCCGACGAGCGACCCCGCGCCCTCGTAGGTCGTGCCGAGCGCCTCCGAGATCGCGGGCAGGGTCGGCGCGAACAGCGAGACCGACACGGAGCGCGACAGGAATACCGAGACGAGGACGGGGAGCGCGCCGGGATGCGTCAGTTGTTGCACGAGAAGTCGCGCGTGATGGACTTCCTCTGGTCCAGGAAGTCGGTCGCGATCCAGGTCGCGTCGAACCGGCCCTTGAACTCGAACCCGTCCCTGGTGCCGTCGTCGCAGGGCAGGTCGTGCGCGTTGACCTGGACGTAGTCCGGGAACTGGCTCATGAACTCGTAGAAGTTCGTGCAGCCGGTCATCTCCTTGGCCAGCTTGAAGTCGATCTTCTTCGCCGCGTCCACGCAGATGCCGCCGCCGAGGCAGCCGTTCGAGATCAGGCCGCCGTCCGGCGTCAGGGCGCCGTGCGGCAGCATGTTCACGACCGGGATCGGCGACGTGATGAGGTCCGGGTAGATCCTGAGGACGCCGTAGTCCGGCGTGCCGTCCGTCTTGTTCACCCACTTGAAGGTGCAGCCGTCGATCTTGAGCTTCACGGTCTGGGGCGCCGGGTTCGCCAGGAACTGGTACTTGCACTTGTTGGCGCCGTCGAAGTTGCGGGTGCCCGAACCCGCCTCGAACTCCAGCTCGCCGGTCGCGGGGTCGTGCTTCGTGATGTGGAACAGGATGACCAGCTCGTCCTTCGCGATCTGCGTGTTCCACAGGCAGGACAGCGTCGCCGCGATCGCGCCGTTGGGGTCGTCGTCGGTCGGCCCCTTGGGCGAGTCCACGTAGAGGTGGTCGATCCGGTAGAGGCGGCCGGTCAGGTCCACGCCTGGGTTCAGCTTGCAGCCCTCGGCCGCGACGCCGCACTGGCCCGCCGCCGGCCAGGGCGTCTTGCAGCTGTACGGGGTCGACATGGTGCACCCGGTGTCCGGGTCCTGATACGTCTCCACCCCCACGGGCAGGTCCGTGCCCGCGGCGTCGTTCGCGGTCGTCTCGGTCGCGTCGGCCGCGCCGCCGTTCCCGCTGCCGTCGCTGCCGCACGCGATTGCCGCCACTGCGAGGAACGCAACCCACCACTTCGTCATCTCCGACTCCCGCCAGGCCGGACGGAGTCTACCATGAACCCGGCGCGACCGCGGCGTGCTATTCTTCAATTCGTGCTGTACGAACGCATCGTTCGGCCGGTCCTCTTCCTGTCGGACCCGGAGACCGCGCACGCATCGGCGATGGGGGTGCTGCGCGCGCTCGGGCGCGGGCACGGGCTCGCGCCGGCGGTCCGGCGGCGCATGATCGCGGACGCCCGCCCGGCCGAGGCCTGGGGCATCCGGTTCCCGTCGCGTCTCGGCGTCGCCGCGGGATTCGACAAGGACGCGACCGCGCTATGGGGCCTCTACGCGCTCGGTTTCGGGTTCGTCGAGGTCGGGTCGGTGTCGGCGCGCCCGTGGCCCGGCAACCCGCGGCCTCGCGTATTCCGGCTGCCCGCGGACCGCGCGCTCGTCAACCGCATGGGGCTGCCTTCGCAGGGCGTCGCGGCGGTGGTGCCGCGGCTCGCGTCGCGGCCGCCGTTCCCGGTGCTCGTGAACGTGGCCAAGACCGCGGACCCGGGCCTGAACGGCGACGCAGCGGTCGAAGACATCTGCGCGACCGTGGCGGCCGTGCTGCCGCACTGCGACGCGGTCGTGCTGAACCTGTCGTGCCCGAACACCGCGGACGGCCGCACGTTCGAGGACCCGGCCGCGCTCCGCGAGCTGCTCGGAGCGGTCCGGCGCGTGCCCGGGCCGCCGCGGCCGATCGCGGCGAAACTGTCGCCCGACCTCGCGCCCGACGCGCTCGCGGCGGTCGTGGACGAGGCGGTCCGGGGCGGCGTTCGCGGCTTCGTCGCGACGAACACGACCCGGTCGCGGCCCGGGCTCGCGACGCCGGACCCGCCGTCGCCCGGGGGGCTGTCGGGCGCCCCGCTCCGGACGACCGCGGTCGCGACCGTGCGAGCGATCCGCGGGGCGTGCGATCGGGGCTGCGCGGTCGTCGGCTGCGGCGGCGTGTCCGGCCCGGACGACGTGCGCGAGTTCCTCGACGCGGGCGCGGACCTCGTCGAGGCGTACACGGGGTTCATCTACCGGGGGCCGTTCTTCTGCCGGAAGGTCATGAAGGGGGTTTGATGTCCGAGGTCGCGTGCAAGGTACTGGTCCTTGGGGGAGGGCCCGCCGGCTACACGGCCGCGATCCGGTGCGGGCAGCTCGGCGTGCCGACGGTCCTGGTGGACGAGGGCGGCCTGGGCGGGGTGTGCCTCCGCGAGGGCTGCATCCCGTCGAAGGCGCTGCTCGCGGCGACGAAGACGGTGCAGCACGCGCGCGACCTCGTGGCCTCGGGCGTCGCGTCCGGCGAGGTGCGGATCGACGCGGCGCGGCTCGTCGAGTCCAAGGACCGGACCGTCGCGGGCCTGGTCGCGGGCCTGCACGAGCTGATGAAGGCGAACAAGGTCAAGGTGTTGCGGTGCAGGGGGGAGGTGCTGGGCCGCGGGCGCGTCGTTGCGGCCCTGCCGGACGGGCCGGTGGAATGCCGCGCGGACGCCGTGATCGTGGCGACCGGGTCCGCGCCGATCGACCTGCCGCTGCTGCCGGTGGACGGGGACCGCGTGCTGTCGTCGTCGCACGCGCTCGGGCTGCGCGGCGGCGTGCCGGAGACGCTCGCGGTCGTGGGCGGCGGCTACATCGGGCTGGAGCTTGCGACCGTCTACGCCCGCCTCGGCACCCGCGTGACCGTGGTCGAGATGAAGGACCAGCTCATGCCCGGCACCGACCGGGACCTGGTGCTCGTCGTCGCGCAGCGGTTGAAGCGCGCGGGCGTCACCGTGCTGACCGACACCGGGGTGGTGTCGGCGGACCGGTCCGCGGACGGGATGGTGCTCGCGGTCGAGCGCCGGGGCGCGCGGCAGGAGGTGCGGGCCGACCGCGTCCTCGTGTCGGTCGGTCGCCGGCCAGTGACCGCGGGCGCGGGGCTCGCTGCGGCCGGGGTCGAGGTCGGCCCCGGCGGGTTCCTGGAGGTGGACGACCGGATGCGCACGCGGGCGGACTGGCTGTTCGCGGCCGGCGACGTGACGGGCGCGCCGCGGCTCGCGCACAAGGCGCACGCCGAGGGCGAGGTCGCGGCCGAGGCCGCCGCGGGCCATCCGGCGAGCCTGGTCGCGCGAGTGGTGCCGGCCGTGGCGTTCACCGAGCCCGAGGTCGCGACGGTCGGCCTGACCGAGACCGCGGCGAAGGCGCGCGGGATCGAGGTCCTGCGCGGCCGGTTCCCGTTCGCCGCGCTCGGCCGAGCCCAGGCCGAGGACGCAGGGATCGGCCACGCGAAGGTCCTGGCGGACCCCGGCTCGCACGCGATCCTCGGGTGCGGCATCGCGGGGGGTGGCGCGGGCGAGGTGATCGCCGCGGCCACGCTCGCGATCCAGAAGGGGCTGACGCTCGAGGACGTGGACGCGACGATCCACTCCCACCCGACGTACGCCGAGGCGTTCCAGGAGGCCTGCCGCGCCGCGCTGGGAAAGGCGATCCACGTGGTGAACAGGTAGCTCCACGCGGCGGGACGTCGCGGGACCTGCCGCGGCGGGACGCCGCAACTACTGTCCGACCGACCAGACCGAATCGAAGAACGCCACGGCCTCGCCGACCACGTCCGCGCCCCCGACGATCGCGCCGGCCTCGTGGTTCTTCTCGAGCCCGGGGTAGGCCCAGTTCCCGGAATAGACCACGACGGTGTCGTCCGCGACGAGCAGCTTCGCGTGCGTGGTGACGTCCAGGGTCTCGCGCCGGACCTGGATGCCGCCCGCCTCGAGCACCTTGCGTGCCTGGGTGTTGTCGTCGTTGACGTTGTCCGCGAAGCTCGACTGCTCGAGCACGACCTTGACGTCAACGCCGGACTTCGCGGCGTCGACCAGGGCGCCGGCCAGGTCGCCGCCCGCGGCGCTCCCCGTGTCGAACTGGTAGATCACGATCCGGATCCGGTCCTTGGCCGCCGCGATCACCGGCAGTACGCGCTCGACGTACTGGCCGTCGCCGATCAGCCGGATCCCCCCGACGGCCGCGCCGGTCAACCCCTTCAGGCCCGAGTCCGACGCCCACAGGCTGTCCGCGTGTCCGGCGAATGCCTCCGCCACGTCGGGGTCGGTCAGGAGCAGGTTCGCCTCGTTGTTGTATTTCAGCGACGACACCGAGAAGTTGGTGGATCCCACGAACACCACGGCCCGGTCCAGCACCACCAGCTTGACGTGCAGCGTCCGGCCGCCGCCGTCGAGCCTCGCCTGGATGCCCGCGGCCTTCATCTTCGAGACCGCGGCCGGGTTCTCGTCCACGTTGTCGTCGAGCAGGACGCGCACGTCCACGCCGCGGTCCACGGCCTGGGCCAGCAGAGCGAGGACGTCGTCGGTCAGGCTCCCGTCCAGGAACTCCAGGTGCGCGATCCGGATCGACGTCTTCGCCTTGAAGATCCGGTCCTTCAAGAGCGCCAGGTACTCCTGGTTCGTCACGAACCGCACCGTAGCGGTTGGCGACGCCTCGGGGGCCGGGTCGCCCGCGGGGTCCTTCGCCGGGTCCTTGCCCGGGTCCTCGGGCGGGTTCGTGTCCTCCGCCGCCGGATCCGGCTCGACGCCCGGGTCTTCCGGCGAGGTCTCCTCGTCGCCCGGCTCCTCCTCGCCCGGGGCGGGCGCGGTCACGTCGGTGCGCTTTATGACGAGGCTGCCGTCCGAGCAGGAGGCGGTCCCGGCCAGGAACACCGGGAGCAGCAGGCGAGCGGCGAGTCGCGCGTCCATCGCGCGATGCTACGGGAACCGGCCGGGGGGATGCAAGGCCCCGAGGGGCGGTTCGAAGCGGGTATGGGCTCGGGCTCGTGTTCGGGAATGCCGGGAGCCGGCGGGGCCTAAACCCCGGCCGATCCGGTGCCGATTGCACGTACTGGATGGCCGGAGCGCATTGACGATGCGGCGGTTGTTGGCGGTTGCGGCGGTTGCGGCGACGATGGCGGTTTCGACGGCGGCTCCGGCCTCCCCCAGGGATTCGGCGGCGGGCCACGGCTCGTCGGGTGGGCACGGCGCCGCGAAGGCGGCGGAGCTGAGGTCGGCCATGAACGCGGAGAGCAGGGAAGGGAACGAGGCGGCGGCGAACGGCGCGTACCGCACCGCCATGGAGTGCTTCCAGAGGCTCCGGGCGCTGCTGGAGCAGGAGCGCCAGCTCCTCGAATCCGAGTCCGACCGCGCCGTCGGTACCGATCAGGGCGCCGCGGTGAAGCGCCGGCTCCAGGACAACCGCGAGGAGCTGGCCGAGGTCACCTCGATGATCTCGCTGCTCCGCGTCGCGGTCGCGCGCAAGTAGCCGGCGCGCCTGCCCACGTCAGGGCATCCTCGTCACCCGCGCCGTGAACCTCGCCAGTTCGGCCTTCAGGATCGCGGCGGCCTCCGGCATCCGGGCCCACAGGTTCTCGGACTCGAACGGGTCGGTCCGGTAGCGGTACATCTGGAAGGTGTTGTTCGTGAGGTCGTGGATCAGGTACAGCGACCACGCCCGCGCGGCCACGTGCTGGAGCGTCCGCTTCTTGTGATGGACGTTCTCGTTCAGGAAGAACTGGTGGAACACGACCCGCTGCTCGTCCGGCGGCTCGCCGAAGATCTGAGGGACCAGGCTCGTCCCCTCGAACGCGAACGACCCCTTGATGCCGAGCAGGTTCACGAGAGTCGGCAGCAGGTCCATGGTGGTCACCTGCATGTCCACGGTCGCTGGCCGCAGGAACGGCGCGCGGAACAGGAGCGGCACGTGCAGCACGGACGAGTGCAGGTCGTACCCGTGGTGGCGCTTCGGGTGCGCCGGATCGAATGCCTCCCCGTGGTCCCCCGCGAGGATCAGGATGGTCCGGTCCTCCGGCAGCGCCTTCCAGAGCCCCTCGACGAACCGCCGGATCTGGCCGTCGGTATAGGCGATCTCGGCGTCGTAGACGTCCTCCTCGGACGTGCCCCAGTCCGGCCCGCCGGGGGGCGGCGTGTACGGCCCGTGCGTGTCGTACCAGTGTACCCACAGGAAGAGCGGCTGCGTCCCGGCCGCGCGCGCAAGCTCGCCGAGCGCCGCGTCCGTGACCTTGTCGCCGTTGTGCCACACGGGCTTCACGTAGTGGTCCACGGCCTCGGCGTTCACGACGTCGAACCCCTGCGTGGACCCCTTCCAGTCGCGGAAGAAGGGGGCCGGCAGGACCGCGACCGTCCGGTATCCCGCGCCTTTCAGGACCTCGGCCATCGTCAGGTTCGACGGCAGGATTTCCAGCGGGATCTTCGCGGCGACGGGCGTCGCGATCTGGGAGTCGTAGCGCGACATCCACATGGCCGGGATCGCGAGCCGCGTGCTCGGGCCCTGGCTGTAGGCGAACGGGAACCACACGCCCGACCGCGCCAGCCCGTCCATGAAGGGCGACGTCGGCCGGTGGTACCCGGAGATCGACATGTGCGGCGGCGCCAGGGCGTCCACGGTCAGCAGGACCACGTTCCAGCGCCCCGGTCCGACCGCGGGCACCGGGAAGTCCCAGCGCGGCTTGCGCTCCGGGAAGCTCAGGTCGAGGTCGTCGCCGTCGCAGTCCTCGTCGCGCCCGTTGTTCGGGACCTCGATGGCGCCGCTGTAGCGGTCCGCGTCGAAGGCGTCGCAGTCGCCCTCGCCGAAGAACGGCAGCCGATCGTCGCCGTCCACGTCCAGCAGTGTCTTCAACGTGCGGTACGCGATCGGCGACAGGCGGCCTTCCGAGGTCACGACGAGCCTGGTGTCGTTGTCGTGACCGACCCACGCCAGCACCAGCACCCAGGCGGCGAGCAGCGCGGCCGGGAGCCCGGAGACCACGGCGGTGCGGGCGGCGTTCGGCCACCTCGCGACCCGGCCGGCGAGCGTGGTTGCGAGACCCGCTGCGACGCTCGCGGCGCCGATCCACCACGGCCCGAGGTCGGTCGCGGAGACCACGTCGCGGACCGCCTCACCCTTCAAGGCGAGCGCACCCGCGACCGCGGTCGCGGCGAGACCGATCGCGAGCAGCGGCGACACGATGCCGCGGACCGTCGGGGACCTCGCGGCGGCGGCGCGGGCGCGCGAGGCGAGCGCCCGGGCGGCGACGCCGACGCCCGCGGCGATCGGGAGCACGAGCAGCGCGACCGCGGCCGCGGCGAACGTCGGCGTGCGGACGGACTCGAAGACCGCGAGCGCCGCGAGGTAGGTCAGCCCGACCAGCGCGCCGGCCGCGGCCCCCCGGACGAGGAGCGACGCACCGGCTTCGGCGCGCTCGCACGGGTCGGCCGGCCACGCGGCGCGGAGCAGGCGTCCGGCCGCGGCGCGGGGATCGGCGGTCGCGGCGGGCGCGATCAGGGCCAGCAGGAGCGCGATCGGGGTGCCGGCCGCCAGCACCGCGGCGGCGTCGAACCCCAGGATGGCGAGCGCCGCGGCGACCGGCTCCTCGGCGCCCTCCGCCCACAGCGTCCGGGCGGCGTCGAGCAGGCCGGCGGCCGCGGCCGCGACGGCCACGCCCGCGAAGACCTGCGAGAAGCGGTCGCGGTACGGGGTCGTCACCGGGTCTCCCCCCCTTCCGGGCCGCGCCTCTCTCCCCCCCCGAGCTGGCCGCACGCGGCGCCGATGTCGCGGCCCCGGCTCCAGCGGACCGTCACGCGGTGGTGCTTCTCCGCCAGCACCGCGCGGAACGCCTCGACCTCGGCGGGGGTGGGCTCGCGGAACGGCGCGCCGGGCCACGGGTTGAACGGGATCAGGTTCACCTTGTTCGGGAAAAGCGACAGCATGCGCGACAGGCGGCGCGCGTCCTCGACCGACGCGCCGACGCCCGGGATGAGCTGGTACTCGATCGTGTACGAATGCCCGTGCGGCAGCGGCATGCCCCGGAGCGCGTCCACGACCGCGTCGAGCGGGTAGCGGCGCGACGCGGGCACCACGCGGCTCCGGACCTCGTCCGTGGTCGCGCACAGGGACAGGGCGAGGCTCGCGCCCGTGCCGGCCTCGAGGAAGCGGCGCATCTCCGGCAGCAGCCCGACCGTCGAGACCGTGGTCCGTCGCGGAGCCACCCGCAGACCTTCGCGGTGGGTGATCAGCCGGACCGCGCGCACGACCTCGTCGAAGTTGTCGAGGGGCTCGCCCATGCCCATGAAGACCACGTTGGACACGTGGGCTGGGCGGGTCCGGCCTGGTTGTGGACCCCCGGGCGCCGGTCCGGCCCCCGTCCCGCTGCGGCGGGCGCCTCCGGGCGGCTCCGGCGTCGCGGGGACCCCGACCGTCGCGTCACGTAGGTTCCAGCTACGCTCGCTCCGGCCTGCGCCCCGCTCCTGGGATCCGCTTCGGATCCGCTCCGCCTCGCGATGGGCGGGTTCCGGCACGGCGCCCTCCGCGTCGAGGATCCGAGCCGCCGCGAGGACCTGCCCGGCGATCTCGGCCGCGGTCAGGTTGCGGCGGAAGCGCATGCACCCGGTCAGGCAGAAGCCGCAGGCCATCCGGCAGCCGACCTGGGACGAGATGCACAGGGTCACGCGGTCCGGCGAGGGCATGATGACCGAGTTGTAGAGCCCGCCCGCGCCATCGTCGAACAGGAGCTTCCGCGTGCCGTCGGCGGACGACAGGACCTCGACCGGCTCGATCCGCGACACGAGGCACCGCGTCCCGAGCCATGCCCTGAGCGCCTTCGGCAGGTCGGTCATCGCGTCGATCGACGTGGCGCGCCGCGCGTGCACCCAGGCGAACACCTGCCGGCCGCGGTACGGCGGCTCGCCGGCCTCCGCGAGCAGGGCGGCCAGCTCGTCCGGGAGCAGCGGAACGAGGTCCGTGACGGCGCCTGCGGTGTTCGAGGGGGCTGCGTCGGAGGTCAAGTGGGCTCCATCAGAAGTCGTATTCGCAGCGGCCGTCGATGCATTTCTCCACCGACTTCCAGACCCCGTCGCCGCAGTCGCCGTCCGTCTCGCACGGGTGCGGCAGGCAGGTGGTGGCCAGGAAGACGTCGTCCACGAACACGCCCTTGTAGTAGTTGCCGGAGTCGTCCGTCGTGTCGAACGCGACGGCCACCCGGACCGTGTGCCCGGCGTAGGCGGACAGGTCGACCTCGATCGGGAACCATTCGTTCTGGGGCGTGGACCAGGTCTTCTGGAAGACCTGCACGTCGTCGAGGTCCGCGGCCTCGACCCACACGGTCAGGAGGTCCCAGCCCACGTTGGACTCGATGTCGATCCAGAGGTGCATCGAAAGCGAGGCCTCGACGCCGGGCGGGACGTCCACCCAGGGGCTGCGCGCGGTGCCCGAGTTCGCCTTCCCGTCGTCGTAGTCCCAGCTCGCCGGGTTGCCGTAGTAGAGCGCGCCCGGCGGGGACCGGGTCTCGGCGCCGGTGGCGGTCGTCACCTGCCACCCGACGCCGCCCGCGATCGGCGGCAGGACCCAGCCGCCGTCGCCGTCGTCGAACGTCCACGTCCCCAGCTCCGGGATGCAGCAGCCCGGGGCGAGCGTCGGGGCGTGGACGCACCTGCCGGCGACGCAGTCGTCGATCGTGCAGACGTCGTCCCCGTCGTCGCACTCCTTCGCGGACTGGCAGCACGTGTTCTGGTGGACGCACCGGAACTCCTGGCACCGGTCCTTCGTGCAGGCGTCCTCGTCGCCGCACTCGGCGTCCTTGGTGCAGCAGCCGTCGCCCACCTGGAACACGTTCGAGCACCGGTTCTTCGTGCAGGAGTCGAGCGTGCACTCGTTGTCGTCGTCGCAGTCGGCGATCGCGTTGCAGCAGGCCGGGTCCGCGACCTCGACGTGGTCGCAGGCGCCGGTCCGGCACAGGTCGTAGGTGCAGGCGTCGTGGTCGTCGCACTGCACGTCGGCCGAGCAGCAGCCGTCCGACACGTCGTGGGCGCACTTCCCCGCCTTGCACGAGTCCGCCGTGCACGCGATCCCGTCGTCGCAGTCCGCGTCGCCCTCGCAGGCGGGCGCCGCGCCCGCGAGCAGCACGAACACGTCGTCGAGGTAGACGCCCTCGCCACCGTTGTAGCTGTCGTCCACCGAGTCGAACCCGACCACCACGCGGAACGTGGTCCCGGCGAACGCGGACAGGTCCACGGCGACCTCGGTCCACTGCTTCATCGGGAACCCGTATGCCTTGACCCACGCCGGCACGGTGCCGTCCTCGGTCTCGATCGTGACGGTCAGCACGTCCCAGAGGTCGCCGTCCTCGACGTCCGCCCAGGCCCAGAGCCGCAGCGCGAGCGCCTGGCCCGCCTTCGGCGTGACCGGGGCGGACTTCACGACCGCCGCGACGCGCTTCCCCGTGTCCCAGCCGCCGGACGCGGCGCCGAGGTGGAGGCTCCGGCCGCCCGAGTGGGCGCGCGTCTTGGTCGTGGCCCAGACGACCTCCTGGCCCGCGGGCCGGTTCTTCGCGACGTCCACGACCGTCCAGCCGGCCGGGACGGCCGGGTCCTCGAAGGCCTGGGACAGCACGGTCGGCGGCGTGAAGCACCCGTCCGAGAACACGGGCAGGAAGGCGCAGCCCGCGGGCTCGCACGCGGCCGTGAAGCAGGCGTCGCCCGCGTCGCAGCCGCCGGGGCACGCGCCGGGGACGTCCTCGGTTGTCTCCGGGAGCGCGGCGTCCGGCCCGGGCTCGTCCGCGGCGTCGGGCAGGGGCTCGGTGTCGGGTACGGGGGG
>VGRB01000027.1 GCA_016875475.1 Deltaproteobacteria bacterium | reverse complement strand
CCCCGCCGGGCAGGCCGGCGCGGACGGGCACTGCTTGGGCAGGTAGAACCCGCAACTGAACGCGACCTGGTCCGCGCAGGCGCAGTCGTCGTCCACGTAGTAGGTCCCGCACATCTTGTCGATGCAGGTCTTGTCGTAGCGGTAGCCCTCGCAGGTCGCGGACTCCGCGCAGACCGGATCCTGCTGGTACGACGCCGGACAGACGGCCGCGCCGTCGAGGTCGTCCGTCGGGCAGCAGTCGCCGGACTCGCAGCAGTACCCGTTCCGGCAATGGCCGCTGATGCAGTCGGAGTCGTCGGGCCCGCCCGGGCCTGGCGGCGGAGCGTCCTCCTCGTTGCACGTGGCGCCGTCCGGCCGGTCCGGCTGGCACGTCATGTCCTGGGCGCCCGGCGGCGAGTCCGGGATCGTGGGGTCGCCGACCGGGTCGCAGTGGGCGTTCCCGTCGCACTCCTGGTCCTGCTCGCACCACGTCGGGCACGGCGGCTCGGTCTGGGCGCCCGGGATCACCGGGCCCACGCTGCCGCAATAGACCGACTTCCAGTACCCGCAGAGGTCCGACTCGACGCTGTCCGTGCAGGCCGCGTCGTCGTCGACCTTCGTCTTGACGCACATGTGGTTGACGCACATCGCGTCGTAGCGCTCGCCCTGGCAGGTCGCCGGCGTCGTGCAGACCGGGACCTCGCGGTACTGGGCCGGGCACTTCTGGTCCGCGGTCACGTTCGCCGAGATCCAGTCCGCGTTCCCCTTGATCGTCTCCGGGTTCGTCCCGTCCGGCGGCACGGTCCACTCGTGGGACGGGCAGCAGTCGCCGGCCTGGCAGCAGTACCCGTTCTGGCAGTGGCGCGACAGGCAGTCGATGTCCTGGTCCTCGACCGGGTCGCTGCACGGCTCGCCGTCCGCCATCAGGTTCTTGATGCGGATGTCGAAGCTGAACGTGCCGGTGTCGTAGATGTCGCCGTTCGTGTCGACGCCGACGTAGTAGACGCCCGGCTGGAGCTGGACGTCGATCTTCTCGTCGGCCTTGTTGGTCGGGCCCCACACGCCGGTCTGCTGCGAGCAGTAGCACACCGCGCCCGGCTGCGAGCAGAGGTTCGACGCGTCGCAGGCAACGCCGTCCACGTGCTTCTTGATGAACAGGATCAGGTCGCGGTCCGGCTGGCGGAGCACGGTCGTGATGCGCTTCGGCACGAAGAGCGTGAACTTGTACAGCCGCTCCGGCCCGTTCTGGCCGCCGCACGACGACGAGGTCCCGTTCAGCGCGCACGCGGTGGTGCCCAGGACCGTGATGGCCGGGTTGATGTCGATGTCGCCGAGGTCGATCGCGTCGGTGCAGCGGTGGCCGAGGTTCAGGTCGGTCGCGTCGCTCGGCTTGACGTAGACCTTCCACTCGCGCAGCACGCCGGAGTTGCCCGTGCCGGTGTCGAGCACGCGCAGCCACCACGTGCCGGGGGCGCCCTCGCCGCGCAGCGCGCACATCGGCACGCCGGACTCGGGATTGCCGCCGTACGGGATCGGGAACGACAGGTCGTACGTGTTCGAGAAGTCGTGCCGGGAGCCGCCGATGTTGTTCCACACCGTGTGGACCCAGCCCTTCGGGTCGATCACGTCGATCACGAGGTCGCCGACGTAGTCGTGCTCCACGCGGACCTTCACGAAGACCTGCTCGGCGTACGGCTTCGGGGACGCCAGCGCGACCGAGCTGACCGTGCCGCCCGGGATCTTCTCGTCGATCGGCAGGTTGATCACCCCGGACGCCCCCTTCGCGCAGTCCGCGCACGTGCGGGTGCACGTGCCGTTCGGGTAGCCAGCGAGGCCGCCGACGCAGCTGTCCTCGACGCCGCACATCCCGTCGCCGGCGTCGTAGGTGTGGCCTCCGCCGCACGGCGCGCCCGCGCAGCTGTCGGACTGCGTGTGGAGGCAGTGGCCGGCCAGGCACTTGTCGTCCGTGCACGGGTCGAGGTCCGGGGTGCAGGCCGTGCCGTCCGGGATCGGGCCATAGACGCACTCGTAGCCGTTCCAGTTCCTCGGCTGGCAGACGACCGAGTTGCAGTCCTGGGTCGCGCACGCGATGTCGTGGTCGAACGTGCACGTGCCGGCCTGGCACGTATCGACGGAGCAGCCGCCGTCGCCGCGCTCGCACGCGGTGCCGTCGGCCGCGTTCTGCGCCACGCAGGCGTCCTGGACGTCGTCGCAGACGCCCTGCGCGCAGTCGCCTCCGAGGGCGGAGCAGTCGCGCTGCCCGCCCGGGTTGCAGACCGCGCCGAGCAGGCAGGTGTCGCCGATGGTGCAGTACGACCCGTCGTCGCACGGCGTGCCGGGCTGGGCGTTCTGCTCGACGCAGGCGCCCGTGGACGGGATGCAGCGCATGGTGCGGCACTCGGCCGCGGCGTCGCCGCAGTCCTTCGGGCCCTGGTCGACCACGCACCAGTTGGCCACGCACTTCATCGTGCCGTTGCAGAGGTTGCCGTCCTGGCACTGTGTCTCCGGCGGCTTGGTCGAGTCGCAGATGCAGACCGGCGGCTGGGCCGCGCCCACGCACGTGCCGCCCGCGTCGCAGGTATCGACGCTGGTGCAGGGGTTCAGGTCGTCGCAGGTCGCGCCGGCGGCCGCCTGGACCGGCACGCACATGTCCTGGTCCTCGTTGCACTCTCCGACCTTGCAGGTCGCGGGGTCCCCGACCTCGGAACAGTTCCGCGGGTCGCCCGGGACGCACGCGCCGGCCTGGCACGTGTCGTACGCGGTGCAGAAGGCGCCGTCGTCGCACGGGGTCCCGTCCGGCTGCTGGTGCGGCTTGCACACGCCGTCCGCCGGGTCGCACTGGTCCGCGGAGCAGGAGTCCGCGGACGGGGTGCACTGGATGGCGGTGTGCTTGCACGTCCCGCCGTCAACCGGCGACTCGCACGTGTCCACGGTGCAGGCGTTGCCGTCGTCGCAGTCCCAGTCGTGGTAGCAGTCCACGGACGCGGCGTAGAGGGTCCAGGTCGCGAGCTTGCCCTCGTCGCCCGCGATGTTGTCCACGAGCTTCAGGGTCCAGTCGCCGCGGATCTGCATGCCGTCGAACACGGCGAGCGCGCCCGCGCCGTCCGCCGGGACGTCGTACTCGAACACCTTCCAGAACCCGCTCGAGTTGCCGCCGGAGTTCCGGTGGAGCGTGACGCACTCGCCGAGGTGGCACAGCGACGCCACGAGGTCGCCCATCGAAGTGTGGGTGGTCTGCACCTTGACCCACAGCTTCCTGACGACGCCGCTCGCCTCGTTCGCCACGATGGTCCGGACCCGCGACACGCCGTCGAGGTCGTCGTCCGGGATGGTCAGGGGCAGGCCGCCGGTCACGTAGTACGGGCGGCAGGTCGGCTCGTCGGCCGGGCAGATCGAGCGGCACTCGCACGGGTCCGCGCCGAGGCACGCCTCGTCGGTGCCGGTCTTCAGGCAGACGTCGTCCGGGCTCTCGCAGTCGGAGTGGTTGTCGCACGCGCACGAGGACTTCGCCTTGTGCACGCACTCGTTCGCGACCGGGTCGCACGAGTCCGAGGTGCACGGGTCCGCGTCGTCGCATTCGAACGCCGTGTACTTGCACTCCTCGGCGACGCACTCCTTGTTCATGCAGGGGGTGTCGGGGCAGTGGACCGCCTCGGTGCACCCGATCGGCTCGTACTTCCCGTACAGGCGCCACGACTGGATCGCGCCGTTGAACATCGGCGGGAAGTCGTCGGACGCGGTCAGGGTCCACACGCCGTTCAGGTAGCCGTCCACGAACGGGTCGAACGACACGCCCGCCGGCAGCGGCACGCCGAGGTCGTACGTCTCGTAGACGTGCGCGCGGGCGTCCGCCGGGTCCGCGCGCTTCAGCTCGATGGACGAGCCGGCCGGGCCCTTGAGCGAGAGCTTCACGTCGCCGCGGTAGGAGTGGTCCACCTGGACCTTGACCTGGAGGTCCTTCACCACGCCGGGGGAGACCACGGCCGCCTGGCACGCGCGGGCGGTCGGGCTCGTGCCGAACGTCTTGGGCGAGCACGCGGTCACGGTCTTCGACGTGTAGACCAGCTTTTCGATGTCCACGCAGTAGCCCTTCGCCACGTCGCAGGCCTGGTCCTCGCCGCAGGAGGGCGAGACCTCGTCCCACTTGTAGAGGTCGTTCATGCACTCGATGCAGTTCGGGACCGCGGCGTTGACGCAGGCGAAGCTCGGGCCGCACGAGTCGTCCGTGCAGACCTCGAAGTCGTTGCACTGCGCGTTCTGCGTGCAGGCCGGGTAGCCGTTCTCGAAGAAGTAGACCCACTTCGCGACCAGTTCGTTGCGCGTGCCGAGGCCCTTCTCGAGCATGGCGGCGTGGGCGAAGGACGACGCCCCCGTGCGGTACTTCGGGAGCCCGGCCGCCTCGCGGGTCACGGCCGTGGCCCAGCCCGCCTTGTCGTCGCCGATCCGCAGGACCTCGCGCCCGCCCCCGCCCGGGGTGTGCGCGATCTGGTCGTTCCACGAATTGAGCGCCGCGTTCTGGGACAGGTCGAAGCCCATGCCCCACAGGAAGTTGCGGCCGCCCACCGGGCCGGCGGTCTTGGCCTCGCCGTCGGACTTCACGGTCACGCCGAAGTAGTCGTGGAGCGACAGCTTGACCTGCTCTGCGCCGGAGCCGCCCGTGTACCAGAAGTCGCCGCCCTCGACATAGACCTTCCCGCCGCCGTCGAGGAACCCGGCGAGCTTCGCGCCCTCGTCGGCCGAGACCTTGTGGTAGCGGCCGTGGACGCCCAGGACCGCGAACACGCCCGAGTACTTCGAGAGGTCCTGCACGATCAGGATGTTCCGCAGGATCTGCGCCTTGCGGCCGGCCGCGATGATCCCGTCGCGCAGCGCGACCGCGGACGCGTCCGAGGACCCGTTCGGGGACCACACGATGTAGCCGGACTCGAGCAGCACGTTGACGGACATCTTGGTCAGGGACTGGAAGATGCTGTGCTGCGGCCTGGCCGGGTCGTACTCGTCCTGGGTGACGATGCCGGTCCGGTACGTGCCCGCGTGGCCCTCCTGGCAGGCCGGCTTGATCTCGAACGCGCACATGAACGCGCCGGCCCCCTGGCCGGTGGGGCAGAAGCTGCCGAGGTCCTGGGTGCAGCCGCCCTTCGCGAACACGAACGGGGTCGAGTCGAGCGGGCTGCCTTCGAGCCACCCCGCGGGGTAGCCGTAGAAGTTCCACGTCGAGTCGGTGGCGTCGACGTCCCGGAAGCAGGCCATCACCTTGTACCACTGGCACGCGCCCAGGTACAGCTCGGGCAGGTCCTCGCCCTGCCTCACCTTCGGCCGGCCCGACTGGCCGTCGCAGAGGGGGGCCGGGGACGTGCCGAACGGCTTCGTATCGCAGACCTTGGTGTACTCGGTCGGCAGTTCGCACTGGGACTTGTTCGGGTCGCACTTCAGGATCTGGGCGCTGACGAACCTGTTCGGCAGGCCGGCCGCGAGCCGGACGTCGTCCACCTGGAGGTTGTCCATGTTGAACGTCGTCTCGTTGCCGGTGTCGACCATGAACCCGAGGCGCAGGCTCGGGCTGAACTTCACGCTCGCCGGGAGCTGGAACGAGTAGATGCCGTACTCGACGTCGTAGACGACGTTGTCGTCCTCGTCCGTGGTCGGGCGGGTCCACTCGGCGTTCACGACGACGCCGGGCGACTTCTCCCACACGAGCGGGGTCCAGCTCACCCACTCGTCGTCCGTGACGACCGCGCGGATCGTGACCGGGCCGCCGCCCGGGGAGTGCTTGTAGACCATGCGCCACTGGAGCGTCGTGTTCTTCGTCGTGTTGTAGAAGTCGCCGTCCGGGGCGGCCGGGTTGGCCTTCGTCGCGTCGAGCTTCGGCGTGTAGGCCACGCTCTGGACCATCGGGGTGGTCGGGTTCCAGACGAACCGCAGGAACTTGTCCGGCCCCAGCTCGCCGATCGTCGCGAGCACCCAGTGCGCGACCGCCTTGGTCCCGAAGTCGATGATGGACCAGCCGATCTTCGCGAGCGATTCCGCCGTGTTGAACGTCTCCTGGTACGGCAGTCCCATCTTGCAGTCGGTCATGAAGATGTGCTGGCACTCGCGCTCGCCGGTCGCCGGGTTGACGAGGATGCACTTCTCGTCGGTGCAGGGGTTGTTGTCCGCCCGGGGGGGCTCGGCGCAGTACGCGTCGTTCACGCAGCAGTTCGCCGGGTTGAACAGGTGGCGGCACGTGCCGGCCACGCACTTGTCGATCCAGCACTCGTTCTCGTAGAAGGTGTCCTTGCAGAACTGGTCGGTCTCGCAACAGTTCGGCGTCTTCCGGTAGTGCGTGCAGACGTGGTTCTCGCAGTAGTCGTAGGTGCACCCGTCGCCGTCGTCGCACTCGGTCGGCCAGTCGCAGCAGCCCGGCGCGGGCGCGCCGTACTTGCAGAAGTTCGCGGTCGCGTCGCACCCGTTCGGCGTGCAGTACTTCTTGTCGTCGCACTGGGTCGCGCCGTGGGCCTCGCGCTGGTCCGGCACGCCGTTCGGCGCGGTGCCGGGGAGGGCCCAGGTCGTGGCGTCGGCCGGGTCCCAGGGCAGGCCGGTCGCGGGGTTGTTGACCGGCGGCGCGTAGCAGCAGCCGGGCACGATGTTGTGGGACGAATGCCGGCAGCGGTAGCCCTTGGCCGACGCGTCCCACGCGCACCAGTCGGAGTTGCACGGGTTGTCGTCGAGGCAGTCCGCGTTGACCTTGCAGCAGTTCGCGATGTTCGCGTAGGTGCACTGGTTGTTCGGGACGTCGCACCCCTCGGTGGTGCAGTCGTTGCCGTCGTTGCACTCGTTCGGGGCGGCCTCCTGGGACGTGCAGCAGCCCGTCTTCCACGGGTTCGCGCACGTGCCCATCTCGCAGATGTCCCACGTGCAGACCTTGCCGTCCGAGCAGCCCGGCGACTCGACCTGCCGCCACACGTCGATGTTCTTCGTGCCCGGGGTGCCGCGGTCGCCGCCGGCCCCGCCATAGACGGCGGTCGACACGGACCAGTTCGCGGCCGGGTCCAGCGTGCCGCCGGCGCCGAACACCAGCGCCGCGCCGGAGACGTCGAGGAACGGGTGCTCGATCGCGACGGACGCGCCCGCGGGGGCGCTGCCCGTCCAGCTCACGGTGTAGACGTCGGTGTTCTGGACGTCGGCCAGGGTGACCTGGTCCGGCACGTCGTTCTTGAGCGTGAACGCCGTGTACTGGTAGTTGCATGTGACGCCGCCGTTCGTGCCGGAGTCCGAGTTCGCGCACAGCACGACGTAGCTGCCGCCGTTCACGACCACGGAGGTCAGGATCACGTGCCCCTCGCCGGAGGCGTCGCGGATGCGCCAGTCCTTCAGGTCCACGGCCTCGGCGAAGGGGTTGTAGATCTCGATCCACTCGCCGTAGAGGTCCGCGACCTTGACCGGGTGGATCATCACCTCGGTGATGACCAGCCGGCCCGTGGGCGGAGTGCATCCGAGCGCGCCCTTGACGCTCCCGGCGGCCTTCTCGCCATCGGGATCGCCGGCCGCGGGCTCGCCTGCCGGGGTCGCCGAGGTCGCCTCGAGGGCGTCGCCCAGCGCCACGTCCTCCGCGTCCCCGTCGCCGGAACACGCAAGCCCCCCGCCGGCTGCGGCCAGAACGAGAAGGATCGGCAAGAAGTTTCGCAGCGCGATTCCGGTATTCATGGCGCCTCCGTGACCCCTCGTGACACCGGCGTCCGCAAACATTGCGCACCCCACCTACGGCGAGTCCGCACCCGTTCCTCTCGATTCCCGTCCTTTCCCGGGGTTCCGTCCCTTCGTCTCCCCGACGGGGCGCAACGGACGGAACCGCAGGGTCTGGCAAGAGCAGCTTTTGTGCCACCCGTGTCAAGGGCGGGAGGAGGACCCGGCGGGGCTCCGGGACTTGGACACTCGCGAGTTGGCGTTATAATCCGCCCGCCTTGTGGCCGGAGGAGACGGGAATGCGCCTGATGATCGCTGCACTGACCGTGGTCGTCTTCGCGCTGGGTTGCGGCAAGGGCAAGGAGCCCGCCGCCCCGGCCGCCGGGAAGGCCGCCGAGGGGTCCGGGACGGAGGCACCCGCCGCCTCCGCCGCCGCTCCCGCCGGGACCCCGGCCGCCGCGCCCGCGGCCGCCCAGCCCGGCGCGGCCGGAGCCCCCGCCGAGGCCCCGAAGGCCGAGGCGCCCGCGACCGCCGACGGGCCCGCCATCGACAAGGACAAGCTGGCCAAGGCGTACCAGGACGTCTACTGCGCCCAGAAGAAGGGCGAGATGGACAAGATCCTGGGCATCTACAAGGCGAACGGCTTCAACACCCCTGCCGAGTTCACGAAGGTCTGGATCGAGGCCGCGAAGGACACGGACTGGGTCACCAAGGTCGCAAGGGACGTGTCGAAGAAGTGCCCGTAGCGGGCACTTCGGGCAGCCGCGCCGTCCCCGGCGCGGAAGGTCATGCGCCGTCCCCGGCGCGGAAGGTCATGCGCCGTCCCGGCGCGGAAGGTCATGCGCCGTCCCGGCGCGTCTCCATCGGCACCAGGAAGACCCGCCCGTTCAGTTCGTTCCTGCCCACATAGACCTCGCACCCGAACACCTCGCGGACCACGGCGTAGCTCAGGGCCGCCTCGGGCTCCCCGATCGCCACCGGCCGCCCGGCCTTGAGCAGCACGACACGGTCGCAGTACAGCAGCGCGAGGTTCAGGTCGTGGATCGCGGCCACCACGGCCATCCCGCGCTCCCTCGCGAGCCCGGACAGCCGCCCGAGCACGGCCACCCCCTGCGCGATGTCGAGGTTCGCGGTCGGCTCGTCCAGCAGCAGGACCTGCGGCGCCTGCGCGAGCGCCCGCGCGACGAGCACGCGCTTCTGCTCCCCGGCGGACAGGCGGTCGAAGTCGCGGCCGGCGAGGTCGGAGGCGTGCACCTGATCGAGCGCCTCGCGGACGGCGGCCCGGTCCGTCGCGGACTCCACCACGCCGCGCAGGTGCGGCGTGCGGCCGAGCGAGACGAGGTCGCGGACCGGCATGGGAAACGATACGTGCAGGGCCGCCGGGACCAGCGCGACCCGCCGGGCGGCCTCGCGACGTCGCAGCCGGGCGGGCTCGTCGCCGCCCACCGTCACCCGGCCCGCCGACGGCGCGTGCAGGCCGGCCGCGAGCCTGAGCACGGTCGACTTCCCCGCGCCGTTCGGCCCGATCAGGCCGACGACCTCGCCCGCGGACACCTCCAGGTCGAACGCCTCCACCGCGGGCACGGCCGCCTCCGGGTAGAGGAACGTCACCCCCGCCATGCGCAGGACCGGGGGGGCCGTGCTTCCCGCGGTCAACGGTCCACCCTCCGCTTCAGCAGCCACACGAACGCCGGCCCGCCGACGAGCGCGGTCAGCACGCCGACCGGGGCCTCGGTCTCGAACACCGGGAACGCGAGCCGCGTCAGCAGGTCGGCGCAGATCAGGAACGCGGCCCCGAGCAGCGCGGTCGCGGGGATGCCGACGCGGTGGTCCGGGCCCGCGATCGCACGGACCGCGTGCGGCACCACGAGCCCGACGAACCCGATCATGCCCGCGACCGACACCGCGGCGGCCACGAGCAGCGACCCGACGGCCAGCACGCGCTTCGTCACTCGGTCCGGGTCCACGCCGACCCGCGCCGCGTCCTCCTCGCCCATCGCGAGGGCGTTGAGCGCCGGGGCGAGCGGCCAGAGCAGCCCGATCCCGACCGCGGTCGCGAGCGTCACCGTCCCGACCGCGACGGGGCCGCGCGCCTCGCTCGACAGCGTGCCCATCAGCCAGAGCAGCATCTCCTGCGTCTTCTCGGCCCGCACGATCGCCTTCAGGAACATGACCACGGCCGAGGCGAACGTGTTGAACACCACGCCGACCAGGAGCACCTCGTAGGCGCGCATGCGGCCGGTCCGGTCGCGCGACAGCCGCCACGTCAGCAGGATCGCGCCGAGCCCGCCGAGGAAGGCGCCCGCCGACACCGCTGGAGGGCCCACCCAGGCGGCGACCGGCAGCACCATCGCGAGCGTCCCGCCGATCGCGGCGCCGCCCGCGACCCCGACCACGTAGGGATCGGCGAGCGGGTTCGCGAGCACGGCCTGGAACGCGAGCCCGGCGACCGACAGGGCCGCGCCGACAGCGGCCGCGATCGCGGTGCGGGGGATGCGCTCGTGCAGCAGCACCAGCCGGTCCGTGCCCGGCCCGGACAGCGCGGCCGAGAGGTCGATCGGGACGGACCCGAACAGGACCGACGCCGCGGCGGTCGCGGCGAGGAGGACGAGCAGGACCGCGAACAGCAGCCCCGGGCGCGCGACGAGACGCCTCATTGCCGTCCCCCCGCGGCCTTCAGGATGGCGTCCGCTAGCGGCAGGGCCGCGGACGCCGCGCCGGGCCCGGGCCGGAGCACCGCGTCGCCGGCGAGCCGGACGATCCGGCCCTCCGCGGCGACGCGGAGCCCGGCCTCGCGGAGCACCGAGGCGAGGTCGCCGGCCTCGACCGCGCCGTCCACCACCACGTCCGGGTCGGACCGGATCACCTCCTCCAGCGACCAGATCGGGAACGGGACCCGGCCCGCGGGGACGACGTTCGTCACCCCCATCCGCCCGAGCAGGTCGCCGAGGAACGAGGTCGGGCCGGCGACCACGAGCGGGCTCCGGCCGACCACGAACAGGACCCGTACCGGAGGCTCGCGGAGCGCCCCGCCGCCGAGCGCGGCGAGGTCCCGCTCGACCGAGGCCACCAGCGCGGCCGCCCGGCCGGGCCGTCCGAGCGCCTCGCCGATCGCGAGGATCCCGGGGCCGATGTCGCCGGCCGTCTCCAGCCAGACCGGCACCAGCCGGACCCCTGCCGCGGAGAGCGTGTCCGCGAGGCGGCCGGTCAGCACGGCCCGGGACCCGATGACCACGTCCGGCCGGGCCGCGAGCACCGCCTCGATCGAGACGTCGAGCAGCCCGCCGACGCGCGGGACCGCCCTCGCCGCCTCCGGCCGCGTGCAGTAGCGCGTCGCCCCGACCAGGTGGTCCCCCATGCCCATCGCGAACACCGTCTCGGTCACGCTCGGGACGAGCGAGACCACGCGCGGGGACGGCGCCGGACGGGGCGCCTGCCCCCGGCACGCGCCCGCCGCGACCACGAGGGCCGCGGCGAGCGCGGAGGTCGAAACCAGGTCGCGGATTCGCCCGATCACTTCGCCTCGCCGGCGACCTCGTTCTTCGCGAGGTCCACCCGGAACAGCGAGTTCGACCCGTTGCCGGTGACGAAGGCGACGTCGCCGTCCACGGCCACGTCCCAGGGGTTGGTCTTCTCCGGGAACGTCGCCGCCTTGGCGCCCGCGCCCGACGCGAGGTCGATCGCGCCGAGGTTGTTGTCGCCCGAGTTGACCACGAGGAGCCGGTCGCCCGCCAGGGCGATCCGGTTCGGATAGAGTCCGACCGTCGCGAAGTCGTTGTCCGTGAGCTTCGTCGTCGTGTCGACCGTACCGATCGCGCTCGAGATCGCGAAGAGGACGTAGAGGTCCGGGGAACCGCCCGCCCGGAACGCGAGGTCGATGACGCCCTCCATGTCGGCCTCGCTCCTGCCGACGCTGACCCACTCCTTCTTGTCCGGGGTCGCGAGGTCGATCAGGAACACGACGTCCCGGTTGAAGCTGCCGGCGATGATCCGGCCGGGGCCCGCCGCCTTCACGGTGATGCCGTCCTGCACCTCGGGGCTCCCGAGCATGATCGCGTCGTCCGCGCCGTGCACGACCGTGCCGGCCTCGAGGTCGAACTCGAAGATCGCGGCCGACGTTCCGCTGCCCGCCCAGGCCCTCTTCCCGTCCGGCGAGAGCGCGAGCGACGTCGGGTATCCGACCAGCGGGTCCGAAGGGTCGCGCGGCACCGCGATGCTCGCGGCCGGACCGGTCGCGGTCGCGATCGACGCGAGGTCGAAGACGTCGAGCGCCGCGTCGGACGCGGGGGTGACGAGCCCGGTCCCGGCGTCCCAGGAGGTCTCGCCCGCGCACAGGACGAAGGCCCTGCCGCCCGCGATCGCGACCGCGGCCGGGTTCTTCTTCGAGGTCGGGATGCGGGCGACCGGCGCGAAGTCGGACCGCCGGACCACGGTCACCGAGCCGGGTCCGTAGGACATCGTGGCCCCGTCGAACTCGGAGTTCGCGACCACGACCCAGTCGGCCGACGCGGCCAGCCCGGTCGGCGCGGCGAACCCGGGACTCGGGGGCACGGGGGCGTCCGCGGCCACGTCGCCCGGGGTCTCGGCCGGCGCGTCCTCCGCGACGTCATCGGCCTCTCCCGGGGCGTCGGCCGGCACCTCGATCGAGACGTCCGGCGACTCCTCGCCCGCCGCGTCGGGCGCGACGTCCGAGGGTCCGACCTCGATCGATCCGTCCCCCCACGGGACGTCCGTCGCGTCCGCGGACGGCCCCGACGGGCTGCCCTCGCACGCCGCGAGCACCAGGCACAAAGCAAGCAGTTTCCGGCACATGGCATCCACCTCCTAGAGAGAGACCTTCACCGAACCGTAGAACGCGCGCCCCGGGAGCGGCTGCTGGAGCGCGTCCACGGCGTCGCGCACGTCCGAGACGTTCTGCACGTCCACCGCGAGTAGCAGGGCCGGGATCGGCCGGACCTCGAGCCGCAGGTCGGCGGTCACGCGCCCCTCCTCGCGGAGCGACTCGAACCGGTTCTGGAAGAACCCGGTCTGCCCCGCCACCCGGACCGAGGCGCGGACCGGGCCGGCCTCGCCGAAGACCTCGCCCGCGGCCGCGTGGCGGGGCCGGTTCGGCAGGGAGAGGCCCGCGGTCCGGTCGCGGGCGTCGAGGAACGTGTACGACGCGGCGAGCCCGACCGGCCCTGCGCGCGCCGACGCCGACGCCTCGACGCCGCGGAGCAGGGCCGACCCGGAGTTCTCCGCGCGGGTCAGGTACGCGGACCGCGGCAGGAACAGGATCAGGTTGTCGCTGCGCGTCTCGAAGTACGCGGCCTTGACCGAGACGCCGTCCGCCGGGAGCAGCTCCAGGCCCGCGTCCCACGTGAACGAGTCCTCCGGGTCGAGGTCCGGGTTGCCGCGGACGAAGCCCGCGTCGAAGTACAGCTCCTCCAGCGTCGGCAGGCGGAACGCGCGGGCCGCGTCCGCGAAGAGCCGGAGCCACCGGACCGGCCTCGACGCAACGGTCCCGCGGGGAACCGCGACGAAGCCGCCGGTCGCGCCGAAGTCCATCCCCCCGGCCCACTGCCCGCGGACCACCGCCGTGAGCAGGACGAGCCGCTCCTCGCGGCCGACCTCGACCCCCGCCCAGGCGGACGCGGTGGTCCTGCGCTCGTCGTAGCCGGACCCGCGCAGGCGCCGGGCCGAGGCGAGGTCGCAGGTCCCGCCCGCGCCGGCCGAGACCGCGAGCCAGGACAGCGGCCGCACGCTCGCGGACGCGTCCCCGCCGACGCCCCACGAGACCAGCACGTTCGACACCGCCGGGCCCATGGGAGGCGCGGAGTCGTCGTAGCGGAAGCCCACGCGCCGGACGAAGACGCGGGCGGCGGAGCGGCCGTCCCGGCGGAACGGCCCGGGGCCGTCCCAGGCCGCGGCGACGACGACGCGGGAGTCGCGCTGCCGGGCCGTGTCGGACGGGTACTGCTCCATGCCCGGGACCTCGCGGTCGCCGGCGAACCCCTCCGCGAGCAGGGACACGCGGTGGCCGCGGCCGGGCGCGGCCTCGACCTTGACCAGGCCGTCGAGCGCGGCGACCCCGGCGTGGGTCCGCTCGCGCGAGTGCCCGTTCGTGTCGATGTACGGGAAGTCCCCGCCCGACTTCAGGAACCCGGCCGACGCGAGCGCCCCGACGCGGCCCCCGGCCGCGGTCGCGGCGTGGGCGGCCTTGAGCCGGGCGGTGCCGAACGACCCCGCGAGCAGGGAGACCTCGGTGCCGGGCCAGTCGAGCGGGCCCTGGACGCGGGCATCCACCACGCCGCCGACCGCGTCGGTGCCGAAGGCCGCGGACAGGCCGCCCCGGGCCACGGTCAGGGACTCGAGCGGCAGGAGCGCGAGCCCCGCGAGGTCCGCGCCGCCGAGGAACGGCGAGTTCAGCGGGACGCCGTCGAGCACGGACAGGGTCGCGGCCGGGTCGGACCCGCGGACCGACACGGTGACGGGCCGGCCCGGGCCGCCGGTCTCGGCGACGCGGGTCGCGGGCAGGCGCGCCGCGGCGCGGGCGGGGCCCTGGGGGGAATCGAGGTCCGCCGGGTCGTCCACGCGGTCGGACGGGGCGGGCGCGGGGGGGGCGGGGCCACGGAGGGCGTCCCCCTCGACCTCGATCGGCGGGACCCGGACGGGGACGGGCTCGGGCCCGTGGGATGGGCCATCCCTTTCGGGAGACTGTCCGCCCCGGAGTTCGCCGAGGGCCGAGGGCGCGCGGGGCTGCTGCGCGGCTACGGGGACGGACAGCCACACGGCGAGGAAGATCGGGACGTAGGACTTCCGGGACACGAGACCTCTTTCTCTCGAAGAGGGTCCTCATGGCTTCTTCCGGGCAGGTCTCCTGGCTCGGGGGCTCCGGGGCGCGTACCGCTCTCGCGGCGACGACCCCGGGGGCCCGTCCGCCTTCCCGGCGCGAACCGGTGGCATCCGGACGGGCCTCCCCTCTCACAGTGGCGGGACCGCGCGGGATTCGCACCCGCTTCCCTTCACCCGGGGAGCTAAGGCTGGGGGCACCATCGCAGAGGTGCGAGCCGGTGTCAAGGCCCATGCGGGCCGCTCCACGCCCCTTCCGGCTACCGGCAGGCGCCGGGGGTCGGAGCGGTGGCCTTGGCGAAGCACTTGGAGGGGAAGCAGGAGGTCGGGAAGGTCAGGCCGTCCGCGCAGTGCTGGCCGTCCTCGGTGCCCGGCTTGGGCGTCTCGATCGTGCCGCACTGGTCGGTGCACGAGCCCGCGCCGGTGCAGAGCCCGGCGACCGTGGTCCCGGACTTCAGGCACGTCGCGAAGCAGACGTTCTGGTAGGACTTGCCGGTCGCCTGATCGCACACGGGCGAGAGCGGCTGGCCGCGGCACTGCTCGCACACGCCGACGCACGCGCCGGGGTGGAGCTTGCCGCCCGCGAAGCAGTCGGACTGGCAGTCGTTCTTGTACGTGACGCCGTCCAGGCCGCAGACGTCGTCGCCGGTCTCGGGGCAGGCCCCCTTCTGGAAGCACTGCTCCGCCCAGCACTTGTTGTCGTACTTCCCGCCCTCCTCGGTGCAGACTTCGGCCTTGGGCTTGTTCTCGCACTGCGGGCAGCAGAAGCCTTCCCAGAGGATCGTGACGCCGGCGCCGGCCTTCTCGGGGCAGTTCGTGACGGCGCACGCGTTCGCGTAGGTGTTCGTGTCCGAGCCGCAGACCGGCGCGGCCTGGGTCCCGGCGCACGGCGCGCACTCGGCGAGGCAGCGGCCGCCGTGCTCGAAGGAGCATCCGGTGTGGTCCCCAGGACACTTCTGCGCCTTGCAGTAGCTCGCGAACGTCACCAGCGCGCCCCCGTCGCACTTCATGCAGACCGGGTCGTCCATCTTGTTGTCGCAGCCCGTGCACGCCGGCTCGGCGCACTCGCCGTAGGACACGATGTGGTCCGCCCAGGAGCAGTCGAGCCACTCCGCGATCACGCAGCCCCAGTCCTGGATCAGGCCGCAGACGCCGTGCACGTCCGCGCCGTACGTCTTGTCCTTGCCGCCGAGCGGGTCGGCTCCGCAGACGCCGTCCACGGGGCAGCCGTCCTCCCCCCCGAGGCAATCATTGCACTTCTGGGCGGCGTTGCAGACGCCGGGGGCCGCGCCGGCCTCGTCCTTGCCGCAGAAGCCGCACGCGGCCTTGTACGCGATCCAGCCCGTGAACGGGTCCTCGGGCAGCGTGCCGCACTCCTTCGTGCCGGTGCAGCCCTTGCAGGTCGGAGCGTCCTTGCAGATCGCGCACTTGGCGCACTGGTCGTTCACGAACGTCGTGCCCGACTTGGTGCCGTCGTTGCCGCAGACCTTCGCGACGATCCCCTCGTCGCACGGGCACTCGGACTGCACGACCTCCTCCTCGATCCCGTCCGGCGGGACGTCGGGGGTGCCCTCCTCCGCCTCGACCGGGTTCTCGGTCGGCGGGACGTCGTCGGCGCCGTCGGGAGGCGTCACGGCCTCGTCGCCCTGGGTCGTCTCGGTCGCGTCGGGATTGACCGGGACCTCGGCGTCGGGCGCCTGATCGGGCGGCACGTCGGCCGCGTCACCCTCGATCACCTCGGCGTCGTCGTCCAGCGCCTCCTCGTCCTCCGGGAGCGGTGCGGGCCTGCTGCCACCCCCGCACGCCCAGGCCGCCCACGCGAGAACCGCGCACAGGGTCACCAGACGCCGCTTCATCGCCATCCCTCCCCGGAGGAAGCCGCCCGACGGGGAGTGTATCCGAACCGGACAGGTCAGGGCAAGAACACCCGGATCGAGGACTGGAGCAGCCAGTTGTCGCGGTTCGTCACGTCGTGGCCGTAGCCCAGGTCCACCCCGACGAACTGCGAGATGTAGCCGAGCCCGCCCGTCATCCGCTTCTGCCCGGTCCCGCGGTCCCACGTGAACCCGGACCGGATCGCGAGCGCGTTCATCACGACGACCTCGATGCCGCCCGCCGGGCTGGCCAGCGTCTCGTCCTTCGTCTCGAAGTCGAGGACCACGCCGGACCCGATGTTCACGATGGACACGGTCGCGCCGGCACCGATCCCGAGGGTCCGGGGCGCGTGCGCCGACGAGAACGTGATCAGGTTCTGGCCCGCGATGCCGAGCCAGAACTTGTCGGCCACGCCGAGCAGCGCGCCGAGGTCCAGCGTCGGGGCGGACACCGAATCCGAGGCGAGATCGCCGGACACCTTCAGGTAGCGGAACCCCGCGCCGAACCCGAAGCTCACCGCCTCGGACCCGAACATCGCGGACAGGGCGGCCCGCACGTCGTGCCCCTGGAACGAGGCGGCCACGCGGTCGGAACGGAAGTAGGTGTAACCGACGCCGCCCGCGAACTCCGGGTTCGTCTGGGAGTCCGATATCGACACGTGCGCGTTGTGCACGCCGCGCTGGTGGTCGTACCCGTAGCCGGCGTCGATCGCGTACTGCTGGATCTGCGACAGGGTCGCGGGGTTGAAGTAGAGCCCGGCCGTGCCGAGGCCGATCGCCTGGACCGCGTCGCCGACGCCGAGCGCGCGGGCCGAGGCCCCGGGCTCGCGCGCGCCCGCCGCGGAGGGCACGAGCGCCATTCCCGCCGCCAGCAACGCCGCAACCTGACTGCGCCGCAACATGCGGACGAAGCTAGACTGCCTTCCACCGGGTGTCAACTTCGCGGGTTGGTGCTATCCTCCGCGCCGCATTGGGAAACCCGAGGTGGAGCGATGGCGGACCACCGCCCGGTCGTGGTCATCCCGACCTACAACGAGGCCGAGAACGTCGCGAGGATCATCCCCGAGATCCACGCGGCCGTACCCTCGATGAGCGTGCTCGTGGTGGACGACGGGTCGCCCGACGGGACCGGGCGCATCGTCGAGGGGATCGCCGCCGGCGACGAGCGCGTGCGGCTCCTGTCGCGCGCGGGCAAGCAGGGGCTCGGGACCGCGTACGTGGCCGGGTTCAAGGACTGCCTGGCGCGCGGCCACGACCTGATCTGCCAGATGGACTGCGACTTCTCGCACCAGCCGCGCTACCTGGTCGATTTCCTGCGCGAGATCGAGACCGCGGACGTGGTGATCGGGTCGCGCTACATGAAGGGCGGCATGACCGAGAACTGGCCGCTCAGGCGCAAGGTCCTGTCCAAGGGGGGAAACCTTTACGCCCGCACCATCCTGGGCCTGTCCGTGACCGACCTGACCGGCGGCTTCAAGTGCTGGCGGCGCGAGGTCCTGGAGGGGATCGACCTCTACACCGTGCAGGCGGGGGGGTACGCGTTCCAGATGGAGATGAACTTCCGGGCGAGCCGCCTGGGCTTCCGGATCAAGGAGATCCCGATCGTGTTCCCCGAGCGCGTGGCCGGCGAGTCCAAGCTCGGCCGGGGCATCTTCTGGGAATCCCTGGGCATGCCGTGGCGGCTTCGCTTCGGCGCCCCCCGTCGCCGCTGACCGCGGCCGACTACACCAGCACCAGTTCCCGCTGCATCGGGCCGGTCACCTCGACCGTCCCGCCGGGCCGCACGAACACGTCGATCTCGGACCGCACGGCCATCCGCCCGGGCAGGTAGATGCCGGGCTCGACCGAGAAGCAGATCCCGGGAACGAGCCGGCGGAGGTCGCGGGTCTCGAGGTTGTCGATGTTGACGCCGTTGCCGTGGACCTGCACGCCGATCGAGTGCCCGGTCCGGTGGATGAACTGGTCGCCGTAGCCCGCGCCCCGCACCACCGCGCGGCAGGCCTCGTCCACCTCCCAGCCCGCGCACGGCAGCCCGGCTTCGAACCGCTGCCGCGCGAACGCCACGGCCGCGTCGCGGGCGTCGCGGACCACCTCGAAGATCCGGACGTACTCGGCAGGCGGCTCGGTCCCGGCGAACCCGCACCAGGTGATGTCGAAGAAGATCGCCCCCGGAGCAGCGAGCTTGGCCCACAGGTCGATCAGGATCGTGTCGCCTCGCTTGATGACGCGGCAGTTCTCCGGGGTCGGCTGGAAGTGCGGGTCGGACGGGTGGTCGTTGACGCCGACGATGGGCTCCTCGCCCATGCAGTCGAGCCCCTCCTCGACGTAGCGGCGCAGGATGAAGCGCTGCACGTCGTACTCGGTCACCTCGCGGCCGCCGGCGAGCGCGTCGCGGATCATCGCGAACGCCTCGTCCTTGATGCGCACGATCCGCTCGCCCGCCTCGAGATGGCTCCGGTAGCCCGCCTCGTCGATCACGGCCTCGAACTGCTGCACGAGGTCCGCGGACGACGCGACCGTGGCGCCCGCGCCGCGCACGAGGTCGACCAGCCCCGCGTCGACCAGCGACACGTAGGGGATCGCGTCGTCGGGCGAGTACTGCATCGCGACCGTGCGGCCGCCGACAAGCCGGGCCAACTCGTCCGCAAGCTCCCGCCACGACAGGTAGAACCGCTTCTGCCCCGGCAGCGCGTCCAGCCGCGCGGGCTCGACCCGGCTCACCAGCCGCACCGGGTCGCCGACGCCCGGGATCAGGTAGAACCACCGCCGCGACGTGAACTTCGCGAAGTCGAGCCCCAGGATGCGGTACCCGAGCGCGTCGCGGTTGTGGAAGTCGCAGAACAGCCAGCCGTCGAGCCCCGCGTCGCGGATCGCCTGCTGGATCGCGTCCAGATTCATGTGTCCTCCACGATCTCTCCGATCATCATGTCCGCGAACACCTTCGCATCCCCGATCAGATTCGGGATCCACACGTACTCGTTCGGCTGGTGCGCGGTCTCGTCCATGCGCGACCACACGACGACCGGGTACCCGGCCTTGCGCAGGTTGCCCGCCACGGTCCCGCCGCCGATCCCGCGGGCCTTCGCGTCCACGCCATAGACGCGCCGGACCGACTTCACGACGTCGCGCACCACGCGCGCCGACGCGGGCGTCGCCGGGGCCGCGTCCTCGCGCTGGACCACGTCGACGCTGCACACGACGCGGTGCGCCCGCTCCACGTCGACGCAGATGCCGCGCACGTGCGCGAGCACGGCCTCGACCGGGATCCCGGGCAGCACCCGGCAGTCCACGTAGAACACGTCCTCGCCGGGAATCGTGTTGATGTTCGCGACGTTCGCCTCGCGCCGCGTCGGCTCGAAGGTGGACATCGGCGGATCGAAGATCGGGTCGCGCCGGTCGAACTGCTCGTAGAGCGCGCGCAGCTTGACCACGAGGCTCGCGCCCGCCACGAACGCGTTCTTCCCGAGGTGCGGCGTGCTCGCGTGGACCTGCTTGCCGACCGTGCGGACCTTCAGCCACAGGATGGTCTTCTCCGCGACCTCGGCGAGCGACCCGTCCTCGTTGCCCGCGTCGGGGACCACGAACTCGTCCTCGGGCCGGAACAGCTCCGGGTGGTTGTCGAGCAGCCACCGGATGCCGTACGCGCTCCCGCTCTCCTCGTCCGCGACGAACAGCAGGCCCACGTCGCAGCCGGGCTCGACGCCGTTCGCGAGCAGCGCCTTCAGCGCGAACGCCGTGCACACGATCCCCTGCTGGTTGTCCTCGACGCCGCGTCCGACGAGCTTCTCGCCCTCCTTGCGCATCACGAACGGGTCGCTCTTCCACAGCGCGAGGTCGCCCGGCGGGACCACGTCCAGGTGCGACATGAACCAGATCCGCCGCGTGCGGTCGCGTCCGGGCACGGTCACGACGAGGTTCGGCCGCGGCACGCCGTTCTCGGACGCGGTCAGGCGCGTCACGGGGGGGAAGCCGTTCGCCGCGAGCCACGCCTCGAGGAAACCGGCCTTCTCCGCCTCGCCCGGTCCGCCGCTGCCGGGGCCGACCGCGTTCCGGCGCGTCAGCTCCGCCTCGAGCGCGACCAGGTCGTCCTGGTGCGCCTCGATCCAGGCCGCTGCCCGCACGAACGGGGTCGCGTCCGCAGGGGGCTTCTTCCTGCCCGCCATGAAGCTCCTCCGGAAAACGGGGGTGATCATGGCGCAACGCTCCGGAAAAGGGAACGGTTGACCCCCTTGCCCCCGTCGCGATACAAGACAAGCCGCGCCGCACGTTGCGGCTGTCTGGAGGGAAGCATGAGCGACTTCACCCCCTACGTCCCCGAGAAGACCGACATGCGGGAGTTCACGGTCCGGGCGCTGCTGCTCGGCCTCGTGATGACCGTCGTGCTCGGCGCCGCGAACGCCTACCTCGGGCTGCGCGCGGGCATGACCATCGCGGCGACCTACCCGGCCGCGGTCGTGGGCATGGCCGTGCTGCGGCTGTTCAAGGGGTCCGTGCTCGAGGAGAACTTCGCGCGAACCGTCGGGTCGATCGGCGAGAGCGTGGCCGCGGGCGCGATCTTCACGATCCCGGCCTTCGTGATCGCGGGCCTGTGGACCGACTTCGGCGACACGGGCAGCTACCTCCTGTCGTCCGCCATGATGTTCACGGGCGGCATCCTGGGCATCCTCTTCGTCAGCATCCTCCGCCGCGTCATGGTCGAGGACAAGGACCTGCCGTTCCCCGAGTCCGCGGCCGCGGCCGAGATCCACAAGGCGGGCCGCACCGGGGGCACCAACGCGAAGCTCCTGTTCAGCTTCATCGGGGTGGGCGCGCTCGTCCAGCTCCTGTCGAAGCTCCAGGCGTTCGCCGCGGCGGCGCTGATCCCGGTGCCCCTCCCCGGCACCGGCATCGGCCTGTCCGCCGGCAAGTTCAAGACCAGCTACGGGGTCGGCGGCGACGGCGTCACGACCGTGTTCTCGACTCCCGAGATCGCGCCCGCCTACATGGGCGTCGGCTACATCATCGGCCCGCGCCTCGCCGCGCTGAACTTCGCGGGCGGCCTGCTCGCGTGGGGCCTGTTCGTGCCGCTGCTCACCTACTTCATGGCGCCCGTGCTCGCGCAGCAGTACGCGGAGGCCAACGCGGGCGCCGCGATCGACGTCTCGACGTGGTCCGGCTTCTCGGCCGGGATCTGGAAGGGCATCGTCCGCCCGATCGCGGTCGGCGGCATGCTCGTCGGGGCCGGCTTCACCCTGTACCGGATGCGCAAGAGCCTCGGCAGCGGCGTCGCCCGCGCCGTGACCGACGTGAAGAAGGCCGCGGGCCAGAAGGGCGCGGTCAGCCGCCTCGACCGCGACCTCGACTTCCGGCTCGTCGCCGCGGCCCTGGGCGTGGTCGTGCTCGGCATGATCGGCCTGTACCACCTGTTCACGAACGACGTCGGCGGCGCGGTCACGGCCGCGATCGTCATGGCGATCACGGGTTTCTTCTTCGCGGCCGTGTCGGGCTTCCTGGTCGGCACGATCGGCTCGTCGAACAACCCCGTGTCCGGCCTGACCGTCTCGACGCTCATCATCGCGGGCCTGCTGATGGTCGCGATCGGCGTCTCCGGCAAGGCGGGCGTCGCCACGGTGCTCGGCGTGGCAGCGGTCATCTGCACGTCGTCCGCTGTCGCCGGCGAGATGCTCCAGGACCTGAAGGTCGGGCACATCCTCGGCGGTACCCCGTGGAAGATGGAGCTGGGCAACATCGTCGGCGTGGTCTTCTCCGCCGCGCTCCTGTTCTTCCCGCTGATGGTCCTGCACCAGGGCGACATCAACCTGTGCGAGGCGTCCGGCATCGACCCCAAGACCTGCGGCTTCGGCGGCAAGAACCTCCCCGCGCCCCAGGCCGGCCTGATGTCCATGCTGGCGCAGGGCATCGTGGACCAGCAGATGGCGTGGCCGCTCGTCGTGGTGGGCATCGTGCTGGGGTTCGGCCTGATCCTCGTGCAGGTCAAGAGCCCGATGCTGGTCGCGGTCGGCATGTACCTGCCGCTCGAGACGAGCTTCGCGATCTTCGTCGGCGGCGCGATCCGCTGGGTCCTCGACCGCCTCGCGGACCGCAAGGGCATGAACGACGCGCAGAAGGCGCGCATCGGCAACGCGGGCGTGCTGGTCGCGGCCGGGCTGATCGCGGGCGAGGCCCTGACCGGCCTGTGCATCGCGGCCCTCGCGTTCTTCGAGGTCAAGCTCCCGGCGATCTTCGAGGATCCGACGTTCTGGGCGGGCCTCGTCGTGCTCGCCGTGGTCGCGTTCCTGATGATCAAGGTGCCCCTCGGCAAGGCCGGCCGGCCCGACGAGGAGGCCCCGCCGCAGGCGGTGGTGTAAGGATCCGGCAGCCGCGCGCCCGTCCCATGCATCCCGTGGGCGGGCCGCGGCGGCATGAACGCCGCGGCCCGAGGGCGCGCGGCCGTGGGGCCTGATGCCGTCCCCCTCCGACCCCCTCGACCTCCGGCCGGTCCGCGCCCGCGCGGACGAGCGCGGCGACGACGGCCTTCTCTCGATCCGCGTCCCGCGCTTCGAGGGCTGGCTCGCGAGGCTGCTCGGCCCGCGCCTGCGGCGGCCCGACTTCCTCCTGCGGCTCGACGCGGTCGGGACCGCGGTCTGGGAGATGTGCGACGGCGCCCGCACCGGCCACCAGATCGCCGCCGCACTGGCCTCCCGCTTCCCCGACCTGGCGAAGGCCGAAGGCCGCACGCGCGCGTTCCTCGGCCTGCTGATCCGGCAGGGTCACGTCCGCCCCGTCCGGTGAGGAGGCCCGCCATGAGGGTCCTCGCACACCTCGCGCTGCCCGCCCTCCCCGCGATCCTGCTCGTCGCGTGCGCTGCCGCCGGCTCCCGGCGCGACGCGCCGCCCCCGCCCGACCCGGCGCTCTCGGCGCTCGTCGCCGCGGCCGGCGACCACGGGACGGTCCTGATCGTGGTGCGGCCGACCCGCCGGCCCGCCGCGACCGCGACGCTGGAGCGGCTCCTCCCGGCGGACCTCGAGACCGACAGCCTGCGCCCGGTCCTCGCCGCGCCGGACGCGTACGCCGCGTTCCGGCAGGCATGGCAGTGGACCGGCGACCACTCCCTGACCGACGCGCTGCCCGGCTCCCTCCCGGGCCGGGACCCGTCACGGCCGATCGTGGCCTCGCTCTTCGATCCCGTGCCGTCGGACGCGGTCCTCGCGGCGACCTTCCTGGTCCCGCCGCCCGATGCCCCGCTGCCGCCGCTCAGGCACCTGGTCCTGGTGCCGGCCACGGACCCGGGCGCGCCGGCGGACGCGATCTCCGGGGTGCTGCGTGCGGGCCGCTGCCGCGCCATGGCCGCGGCGCCGGAGCCGGGGCTCGTCCGGATCGAGGTCGTCGACCACGGCCGCGACGACTGCCCCGGCGCGGCGGTCACCGGCCGGGAGGCCGCGGAAGCGGCCGCGTGGCCCTACTTCGACTGAGCGCGGGCGAGGGGATCTCCGATGCACGCGGTCGCGACCTCGACGGCCAGCCGCGCATCTGCGACCGCCCGGAGCGCGTCCTCCTCGGAGTACTCCTCCGTGGGGATGAAGTCTTGAGGCCCTCGCAACAACCCCAATTCGCACTTGATCTGGCGCGCCGCAGGGTCGCCAGGCCCCCCGGGAGGCGGCCGGATACCCCCACGAGAGAGAGG
>VGRB01000026.1 GCA_016875475.1 Deltaproteobacteria bacterium | reverse complement strand
CCCCGCCATGACCGGCCACCCGTACCGGTCACGGAAGCCCGGGAGATCGAAGCCGAAACCGTCGAAGAAGCCCTGTCCCCCGACCAGCGGCATGTACCACAGGCTCGGGATCCCGCGCTCGTTCGGCTTGATCGGGACCTGGCCCACGACGTCCTCGAGCAGCCGCGTCCCTCTCGCGTCGCCCCTGTCCGCCAGGTGCGCCCGCAGCGCCGCGACGGCCGGGAACTCGATCGGCGGGCTGACCAGCAGGACCGGCTTGCGCTGCTGGCGGCAGAGCGCGATCTCGTGGGGCGTGCCCACGCTATAGACGTTCGTCGGGCAGTACGCCACGACGAAGTCGCACGTGTCCACCATCCGCAGGTCGATGTGCAGCGTCTCCCAGTACTTGCCGGTGATGCCCGCCCGCTGCCGCGCGCCCTCGGGCGAGTCCTCGAACGTCCAGCGCTCGCGGGCGTCCGTCGAGCTCTTGTCCTCGCGACCGAAGCCGTGCAGCCCGCGGACCTCCGGCTTGTTCCACGGGTCGAACACCACGACGCCGAGGTCCCGGAGGACCTGCCCGACGCGGGACCGCCACCCGTGCTTCGCCTCCGCCTCCCGGTCCGCCACGAAGTCCATGGGCCCCGACAGGTACACGCGCGCCCCGTCGAGGAATCCCGCCTTTCGCCCTCTCGTCGCCATGCCCACCTCCCGCAGGCGGCCGCGTCAGCGCGCGGCCAGGTCCTTCCGGACGTCCTCGGCCCGGCTCCACTCGGCGATCTTCCGCTGGAACATGTAGTAGCGGAGCCCGCCCCCCCAATCGAGCGTCGAGACGGCTTCGAACGCAGGCCCCGGCCGAGCCGCCTGGAGCAGCGCCGACGCCTCGGCCGGGAGCGGGAGCGGCTGCACCTCCGCCAGCGCCGACGCCTCCGCGACCAGGCCGGCCCGGACCATGGCCCTGAGCTGCACCGGGTGGCCGTACGTGCGACGGCCGCGCGCCACCAACGCGACGAACCGGTCGCCGAGCACCGACACGAGCGACACGTACGCGGAGACCACGGACGTCGCGACCGCGCACGCGGGGCGCAGGTCGCGGAGGGTGCACCAGTGCTCCCACACCTTGCCGCCCTCGACCGGCGCGTCCACCGGCTGGTCGAAGTCCTGCCGGCGCCAGAGGTTGAAGCGATCGGGCGGGTCGCCGACGCCGTCGCACGACACCCGGCCCGTGGAGGTCCCCTCGACGTACCCGGCGACCCGGGCGCCGCCGAGCAGACCGCGCGCCGAAGCCGAGTCCAGCCGGACCGTACGAAGCGCCCCGCCCTGGCGGAAGGTGGCGCTCGCGTAGTACACGTCGCGGGCCGCGTCGTGGGAGATCTCGACCCAGACCAGCGCCCCGTCGGGCAGGCGCAGGACCCCCCCGGCGCCGGTCAGGTGGCAGGACACGTGCCACGCGCCGTGGTCGAAGTCCCCGGGGTTCCCGGGGCCGAGACCGTCGCCGGAGACCAGGTGCCGGTCGAGCCACAGCCGCCTGAGCTGCACGACGTTCGTGGCCGTGTCCAGGAGCTCGCCGCCCTCCCCCTTCTCGAACTCGAACCTCGGCGCCGGCATCTTCCCGTCCTCCTCTCGCTCAGTACCCCTTTCGGATCATCGTATCCCACGACCAGGCAGGCAGGAAGTCGGCGCGGCCGCAGACTTCCTCCACGTCCTCCTCCTCGAACGGCTTCAGCCCGGTGGGAACGTGCTTCGTGCCGAGCGCCCAGGCGCTCTCGACCAGCGTCGCCTGGACCTTGCACCCCTCGCCGAGGCACTTCGCGGCCCTGAGGCCGACCGCGTCGAACAGCCGCTCGGCGCGGTTCTTCGGCGTCTCGGACGGAGCGTCCGAATCGACGATCTCGGCGGGCCCGAGCATCCCGTACGTGCGGTGCATGAGGTCGAACGCGAGCGCCAGGGCCTCCTCGCCGCTCTTCGGCCCCGGCCTGGCACGGAAGCCCTTGACCGACTTGTCCACGGCCGCCAGCATGTCGTCCGGCCGGACCTCGAACATCCGCTGCTCGAAGAGGGCGTGCACCTTGTAGCGCGGGTCCGCGCGGTACTCCACGAAGTCCGGGTGCTCCCGGCCGACCTTCGGGGCGTGGCCGTGGTTCAGGTGCGAGAAGTGCAGCGGGATGCAGGAGTCGCCGACGTAGTGGGCGAGCACGCCCGACGCGCACAGGAAGCGGAGGACGTCCCCCTTCCCGGCGTAGCCGACCATGGCCTCGAAGATCTGCCGCACCCGGAAGGGCAGCGCGCCGCCCGGCGCATAGCCGTCGTCGTTCTTCAACGAGTCGTAGTAGCTCACGAACGCCGCCGCCCTCAGGAACCGCTCGGGGTCCTCGCGGCACTGCGCCAGAAGCGTGGCGCCGCCCGGGTCCTCCTCGTCGATGTCGGCGAAGTGCATCTCCTTCTCGTTCGGCCGCGAGTTGACCCAGCGGTAGTCCGGGACGTCGGCCAGCGGCACGAACCCCTCGCGCCCCACGCTGAACCCGCTCCCCTCCTCGATCCTGGCGTTCGGGAACCCGATGAGGTTCCGGTTCTCCTTGAACAGCTTCCGGAGCGCGGGCGTGGACAGGAGATCGCAGAACGCGTAGCCGAGCTTGAAGTGGCCGGCCTTTCCCCAGTATTCGAAGTGCCCGTTCTGCCAGTCGCCGTTCAGGTCGAGGTCGAGCACGCGGCAGATCGTGCTGAGGAACGTGGCCAGCGCGTACTGCCCGGCGGCGCCGCCGTCGGCGGCCTTGAAGCGCTCGCCACCCCACTGAACGGCGAGCGGCCTCAGCCTGCGCGCCCGCTCGCCGCGGTCGGGCCGGAGGTCCGAGTGCATGTCCAGGGATCCCTCGCCCCGCCGCACTGGGTCCCATCCCTCCGAGCGCGGCGGAAGCTGCCCGGCCTGCCCGGGCGGATCCAGGAACACCAGCGCGCCGCTGTCCCCCGGCCGGGTGTCCAGCCGCGGCGCGCGCTTCCCGCGGTGCCTCGTGTTGGCGGTCCGCGGCCCGATCAGGAGGTCGGCGACGTAGTCGAAGCCTCCGACCGACTTGTACCGGTAGAACAGCCCGCACACCTCGCCCTCGTTCGGGCCGGAGGCCGCGCCGAAGAACCGCACCGGCGCGCCGACGAGGTCCAGGGTGATCGTGTCGGAGTTCATGTCGACGAGGCGCCCGACCTCGCCGATCCCGAAGACCTGGCTGGTCCACGAACTCATGTCGTCCAGGCGGACGAGCCCGGCGTCCATCTGCACGTAGGTCCGGGACGAACTCCACCCGGGATACACCTCGCCGAAGCCCTTCTTGCCCGCGTGCAGGTCGGCGGTGGGGCCGATCCGGCGCCGCTCGCCCCGGACGCGCGTGAACACCTGCTGGTCCCGCTCGCCGGCCACGTGGCGGTTCGTGAGCGCGTACGTGATGCCCTCGCGCGACACCAGCCCCGCGACCGTGCCGACCCTCTGCGTGCCCTGGGACTCGACGAAGCAGGGGTACCCGCCCCCCATCATCTCGTTCCCGAAGTGGATGCGCTGGACGTCGGGCGGTGGGGTCGGATCGCGCTGTGCCAGCAGCACGCACGTCGGGACCACGCGGCCGTCCGGCAGGTACAGGCGACGCGGCACGGTCTGGTCCGGCCGGCTCGCCATCTCCTCGGGCCTCGCCCACCGGTCCACGAACACGAGGACGCACGGCCACGACCACCGCCGGACGACCGTGTTCGCGAGCGTGCGAACCTCGGACTTCCCGAACGGCTTCCCGGCGCCCGGGTCGGGCGATTTCGCCGCGGGGTCGTCCCGGTGGATGCGGTACCGGCCGACGGCGGTCGCGACCACGTTCTCCAGGTGCGCCAGGTGGACGTGGTACGCCTCCCGGGCGTCGAGCAGGTCCCGGACGGAAAGGGAATGGAAGTCTCGGCTGAACGCCTCGCCCATCGGTTCCTCCCTCCTCTTCAGCCCGGCTCCTCGAACCGGGTCACCTCGCACTGGTCGAACCACGTGACCGCGGGCGGGATGCCGGGGGCGGCGAAGTGGATGATCGCCACGACCGTGCCCAGGCACCCCCAGCCCCTGTACTCGACGCGGAAGCCGTCGCCGGGCCGCCCTTCGCGGGCCTTCTCGCGCATGGACGGGTGGTCGAACACGTAGGTGACGGACGCCACGTTGGCTCGAGCGGGCGCGCGCTCGAGACGCACCGAGTACACGGAGACCGGCCGGCCGTGGCCGTCCCGGAAGCCGAGCGGCTTCCGGGTGCCCGCGAAGCGGTACTCGCCGCGGGCCTCGGGGGGGAGGTCGTTCGCGCTCGTCGCCGCGGCCGCACGGCGACGTCCTGGCTGGTCCGGAAGCCCCGGAACACGCGGCGCTGCACGCGCTCGGCGCCGGCGCCGGCGTACTCGGTGTCCCGCTGCTCGCCGACCGACGCGGGCCCGACCCGGACGTCGTCCGCCTTGACCCCCTGCGCCGACAGGTACGCGAGCGCGGTCTTCATGTGGCCCGCCAGCGCCTGGTACGCGGCAGTCCGGTCCTGCCCGGTCGTCGCGATCTCCGCGCTCCACTCGATCTGGTCCGACACGATGCGCTTCTTCGCCGACCCGGTGACCTGGATGGTGCGATCCGGCGGCCGCGTCTTGACGCGCTTCCAGGACCCCGCGGCCAGGAACGTGGCGACGATCACCGCCACCGCCATGAACAGCCCGGCCGCGGCCCGGCCCGTGTCGCGGACCACCGGCGTCCCCTCGTTCGCCATGCTCCCCTCCTCCTACGGCTTCGTGCCGGTCACGTTCACGGCGTACCCGTAGCAGGGGTCGAACACAAGGCAGTCGGGACCGGAGAACTTCGCCTCGAACTTGCCCGACCACTTCTTCCCGGGCTCCGAGTAGGTCCCGGTCAGGGTGTAGGTTTCCGCGCAACCGCCCGGGCACGTGCAGGTGACGCTGAAGCTCCCGTCCTTCGCCGAGTCGCCGACCATCGAACAGCAGTTGCTCGCCTGGTTCGGGGCCGGCGAGACGGTCAGGCTCGTCCCGCTGTCCGCGAACGTGAGCTGGTTGAACGAGACCGTCACGAGGCCGAACGTGCACTTGTAGTACGGAGCCGGCGATATCGCGTACGCCCCGCTCGGGTCCGCGGTCCCGGCCTTGCACGTGCCCGCGTTGCACGTCTCGCCCGCCTTGCAGCAGGTCTTGAAGCAGATCACGCCGGAGGGGCACGCGCACTTGTACGCGCCGTCGCACGCGAAGCCCTGGCCGCACGGGCCGCACGCGACCTCGCCGCCGCAGCCGTCGGACACCCCGCCCCCGCACTCGCGGCCGAGCGAATCGCACGAATCGGCCGCGCAGCCGCACGCGGCCCCGGCGCAGAACGAGTTCGGGTGCGCCGCGCACTCGCCGCACGACCCGCCGCAGCCGTCCGGCCCGCACTCGCGCCCCTCGCAGGCGTCGCGCTGCTCGAACGCGCACTCGAGGCCGTCCCCGCCGGGCGCGCACACCCACACCCCGGTCTCGCACGAGTCCGGGTCCGGGCCGTCGCACGCCTTGCCCTTGTCCGCGAACGCCTCGTCCGTCAGCAGGTCGCAGTCGTCGTCCTCGCCGTTGCACGCCTCCGCTGCGCCCGGGTGGACGGACGCCGTGGCGTCGTCGCAGTCCGCGGCCGGGCACGGCGACGAGCACCCGGTCCCGCCGCACGCGACCGTCTCGCCGTACCCGTCCCGGTCCATGTCCCTGCACCCGTCCGCGCAATCCGGGATCCCGTCCTTGTCCGCGTCCGTCACGCAGTCGAGCGTGCACTGGACCACGGTGTCGTCGCAGTCGCCTCCCACGCCGGCCACGTGCCCGCTCGCCGGGTCCGGGGCGCAGGAGCAGCGGCCGGTCCCGTCGAGCCCGAGGCCGTCGCCGTCCGCGTCCGCGTACCAGGGCGTGCAGCCGACCCCGCCCACGGCCGCCCCGTCGCCCGCGCACGCGTCGTCCTCGCAGTCGGTCGCGCCGTCGCAGTCCTCGTCGATCCCCCCAGCGCACGCCTCCGCAGCCCCCGGGTGCACGGCGCCGCGCGAGTCGTCGCAGTCGCCCGCCTCGACCGCGGTCCCGGCCGGCTTCGAGCAGGCCTCGACGGTCGAGCCCGGGTCGCCGTACCCGTCCTCGTCCGCGTCCGTGAAGTACGTCTTCTTCACCCCCTCGTCCGGCGTGCCGTCGCAGTCGTCGTCCTTCCCGTTGCACGTCTCGGACGCGCCCGGGTTCACGAACGCGTCCGCGTCGTTGCAGTCGCCGCCGGCCGCGACCGCGCCGGGCGGCGGCCCGCACGCGAGCACCGGCTGTCCCCCCCAGCCCCAGCCGTCCCCATCCGCGTCCGGCCAGTACGGCTGCAGAAGGCCCTCGTCGGTTTCGCCGTCACAATCGTCGTCCTTGCCGTCGCACGTCTCGACCGCCGCCGGCATCACCGCGTCGCAGCCCTGCCAGGCGGTCCACTCGCCGCCCTCGCACCACCGGTGCTCGACGCCGAACCGGCACTCGCCCAGTTCGGTCGAGCCGCACTGGCGCTCGGCAACGAGCCCGCCGTCCGTGTCCCCGTCGCAGTCGTCGTCGAGCCCGTTGCACGCCTCGGGCGCCGGCGTGGCCGCGTAGCAGATCAGCTCCTGGCCCGAACACGATTCCTTGCCCGCACACGACCCGAACGCGTTCGTGATCACGCACGGCTTCGACGGCCGGTTGTCCACGAGGCCGTCGCAGTCGTTGTCCTTGCCGTCGCACGCCTCCTCGGCGTTCGGGTGCCGGTCGGGGTCCGCGTCGTCGCAGTCGAAGCCACCCGCCTTCGCGACGACGTGACCCTCGGGCGGGTCCTCCCCGGGGCACACGAGCGCAAACGCGTCCGGCACCCCGTACTTGTCGCCGTCGGCGTCCCGGTACCACACGACCCCGTCGGCGCACGGCGCGTCCGGGGAGTCGCTCCGCGCGTCACCCCCCGAGTCGGTCGCCGCGTCGCCGGCCGCATCCCGGTCCGCGTCCTCCCGGCCCTCGCCCTCGCCCGGGTCCCCTGGCCCGGGCTCCGCCTCCGCGCCCGCCTCCGCCGCGTCGATCCCCGGCCCCTGCGCGTCCGGCCCCGGGCCGCGGTCCGAGGCGCCCCCGCAGGCCCCCGTGCACGCAATGACGATCAGCGCCGCCGCGACCGCGGCGCGGGCCGGAATCCCCCGGTCGTTCCCGCAGTTCCGAGCCATGTCCGACCTCCGCCCGCCGCCGATTGTAGCCCGGATGCGCTCCACATGGCGGACATCGAGGTCGGCTGTTCGTCCCGCTCCTCGCGGTCGGTGCCGGGTACCGGTTCTTCCGGGACTCGATCCGCAGGGGGCTCACGACGCCGCGCGGGGTGCAGCGGGACGGGCCGGGTTCGTCGGATACACCCTGGCGTCGCCGCGGTCGTTGCGGCGGGCCACGGCGCGGGCGACCAGCCACGGGATCCGGGGGAGCAGGCCCGCGATCGCGAGCGCGCGCGACGCGGGGGTCCTGTAGAGGTGCGACTCGGTCAGGACCCAGTCGCCCGTCCACCACCACGCCATGGCGCCGTAGGCGGGCAGCAGCAGCGCGACGCGCCACGGGTGGTAGCGGCCGATGACGCGCACGAAGAAGTCGAGCACGCGCAGGCAGTACTCGGACGCGGTGATGTGGCGCTTCGCGAGCCCGCCCGGGACGCCCATCCGGCGCAGGATCGTCGGGCCGGGGTCGAACGCGAGGTACTCGTCCGGCGCCTTGCACCGCAGGACCCGGTAGAAGAACGACGCCTCGTCCTCGACGCGGATGTCCTCGTCCCATCCGCCGTGGCGCGCGAACAGGTCCCGCCGGATCGCGGAGTTGGACCCGGCGAGCGTATCGACCGGCGCGCAGCGGCGCTGCACCCGCGTGTAGGTCCACGGGATCCGGAGGAGCGGCGAGAAGCGCAGGCACCGGCGCGCGGCGCGCTCCATGTCCGGGTATGGACGCGTCTCGGCGAGGTCCTGCGCGTTCCGGCCGGACACGCCGATGCACTTCGGGTCGTCGAAGTTCGCCGCCAGGCGGGAGATCCAGTCGGTCCCGGCCGGGAGGTCGTCGTCGTCGATCAGCGCGATCAGGTCGCCGCGGCACGCCTCCGCGCCCACGTTCCGTGCGCGCGCCCCCCCGATCGGTCCGCCCATCCGGAGCAGGCGGACGCGAGGGTCGCGCGCCAGGTCCTCCAGCCGCGCCGCGGCGTCGGCCGGGGGCTCGGCGGTCTGCTCGACGACCACGACATCGAATGCCGGGTAGTCCTGGGATAGCAGCACATCGAGCAGGTCGCACAGGTGCGGCAGGCGGTTGCACGAGCGCACCACGACCGACACGGACGGTCGCGCCGCCGCGAGGCCCGGGGCCTTCGTTTCGGGGGTCATTGCAGCCCGCCTACCGCGCGGAGGCGAGGTTGGGAGTGCCCGCGCCGGCCGTCCGGGCGCGGAGGTCGACCACGTACTGGAGGGCGAACGCGAACAGGGCGGACAGGCCGCCGATCAGCGTCAGGGCGAAGGAGATCTCCAGCACGCCCGCGACCGCGGTCAGGAAGAACAGCAGGCTGAACAGGTCGCGCTTGACCAGGAGCTTCAGGAGGTCGCCCAGCTTCGAGCTGCCCTGGCCGCCGTAGTTGTACTCGATCGCGCACAGGTCCCCGGTGTGGTAGACCGTGATGCACTTCCAGTACTGGAGGAGCTGGATCGCCACGAACGCGCCGACCGCGACCACGCCGAGCGCGGCCATCTGCGGCGACGGGTACTTGGCGTACATGAACACGGACATGCCGGCGATGAACGAGGTCGTGGACAGGTCGTCCGCGATCGTGTCGAACCACTCTCCCCAGGACGAGAAGTGGAACTTCAGCCGGGCGACCTCGCCGTCCAGGCAGTCCACGAGCCCGCCGACCACGAACATGAGCCCGCCGAGCGCCGCCCACGCACCGCCCGCGGCCACGAAGAAGCCGCTCGCCACGCCGAGCACCATCGCGACCGCGGTGAGCTGGTTCGGCGTGACGGGCGTCCGCGCCAGGAGCGGCGAGATGCGGGTCGTGATCGGCCGCTGGAAGTAGATGCCCATCAGGCCGTCGATCATCAGGGGCTTCTTCAACCCCTCGACCAGGCCCTTCAGCACCTCGCGGCGCTTCGCGGGACGGTCGAAGTCGCAGACCACGTACGTCGGGGCCATCGCGTCCAGGCGGCCGGAGGTCCGCGCCGCCTCGGCCACGTCCGCGGTCGTCGCGCAGCCCGGGGTCGCGAGCGTCGAGGGCGTCACCACCCGCACGAGCCCGCCCGCCACGTCGAGCACGCGGCCGTTGCGGGCGGCGTGCGACACGATCGCGTCCGCGTCCTTCGGGCCCACGACCACGTTCGAGCGCCAGGTCACCTGCGCCGCGTCGGCCCGGCCGATCCGGCGGAGCACGTCCACGTCCGTCTCGGCATGGTCCCGGGTCACGAACCGGACCCGGTCACGCACCTTCGGATGCAGGGTCGCGCGCACCGCGTCCGCGTCGTCGCCGGCGCCGAGGACCAGGGCAAGGCCGGAAACCCCGGCCTTGTCGAACCCGAGCAGGCTCCGGTTCAGGCCCGTCATGCCGGCCACGGGGATCTCGCGGCCCGGGCCGTCGACCACGAACACCACGCCCTCGGGGGCGTGCGTCAGCTTCGCCTCGACCGCGCGGGCCTGCCCCGTCCGCGTCGCCTTCGTCATCCGATCCGTCCTGCGTCGAGCGCGCATCGTTCCTCCCCGGGGGCCCGGAAATCGCCTCCTGCGGGAGGAGGTCGTTCTGCAAGAAAAATGCCGGGAACACACGATCTTCTAACGGCAACAATTTCCGCCGGTTGCGCACCAGAACCTCCAGGTCGGACCCGCCGGGTGGAGTACGCGCGCGGACCCGAGTGGATGAACGGTACTCCATCGGGTCCGCGCGCGTGGCCCGGCCGGCCCCTGACCCGCGCTTTGCTTCCCCGACCGCGTTCCTCTAGGATTCCGACCCGCGGCACGCGCGTCGCGGCGCCGGGAGGGTTCGTGATCGGCAGTCCCGCGAAACGATGGTCGTTCCTCCTCCTTGCCCTGCTGGTCGGCTGGACCGGGGCCCTCGGAGGCGACGCCGCCATGGTCGAGCGGTTCCGCGGCATGAACCACGCGTTCACGGCCGCGGTCGGCCCCGGCGCCGCGCCGCGGTTCGCCGAGCCGTTGCCGAGGCGCCGCTGGTTCATCGTGATCCTCGACGGCCTCCGCACGCAGGAGGCGACGAAGCCCGAGCTGATGCCCGCCTTCGACGCGGTGGCCCGCGCCGGCCTGTCGGGCAGGGAGAAGTCGTGCCTGTCCGGGATGACCGTCCAGTGCACGGCCAACATCTTCGGCGGCCGGGACATGGCCTCGCCCTTGTCCTTCGTCGGCAACTTCCTGCCGGCGGAGTCGCGAGAGGAGGACAACTGGATCGCGCTCATGGCCGCCGCTGGCAAACACGTGGACGCGGTCTCGGACTACGGGATTGCGAACGCGTACCGGCCCTACCTGCACGACTGCGTCGAGTACTCGCACGGCCACGGCTACGACGACACGCTGGACGTGAGCCTGAAGGCATGGCCGCAGACGGCCGAGGCGATCCGCATGTGGAAGGAGCAGGACTCCGACGTGGTCGTGCTCCACATCCTCGACATCGACGGGACGTCCCACGTGTATCCGACCTCCGCGCCGGAATACGTCGCCTCGGTCAAGGAGACCGACCTCATGGTGGCCGCGGTGGCTTCGGCGGTCGGGGAGGACGGGTACCTCCTCATCACGGGCGATCACGGCACCACGGACGACGGCATGCACGCGTTCGGGCTCGACACGCCCACGCACTTCGCCCTTCGCGGTCCCGGCGTGCCGGCCGGCGTGCGCGTCGATCTCGACCAGGCCTCGCTCCGGTTCTTCCTGTCCGTCGGGCCGGCCGCTGCCGTTCCCGTACCACGGGGAGACGTTCTGGCACCTCGTGCCCGACGGGATCGCGGCCGGCTACGGGACCCCGGAGCAGCGCGCGCTGACCGGGCAGGCCGGACGGACGGGGCCGGCGCCGTGGCTGCTCGCGACGCTCGCAGTGCTGGTCCTGGCCGCGGGCACGGCGCTCCTCGGCCTCGTCCGCGCGGACCCTCCGGGTCGTGCCGGGCTTGCGGCGCTCCTCGCGGGCGCGGTCGCGTGGCTCGCGCTCCTCGGGACCGGCCACCTGCCCTGGGCCGCCGCCGCGCTCGCCGCCGCCGGGGTCGCGATGACCCGCCCCTGGAGGCATCCGCGTTTCGCGCTCAAGCTCGTGGCGGCGTCGGCGGTCCCCGTGCTGCTCGGCGCCTGGTACTACGAGCTGACACGGCCGATCCACGACCTCGGGTCGATCTGGACGATGCCCGCCTGGGTTGCGGTCGCCGCGATCGCGGCCGCGGTCGTCGCGCGCGTCCGGAAGGTCCCGTTCATGGAGGCGTGGGCGCGCACGGCCGCCCCGTGGGTCGCCGTGGCCGGTCTCGCCTGGGGGATCCCGAGCGCGTACTACTACGGGATCGCCCGCGCCGTGCCCGGGCTCGGGCTGATGCTGCTGGCCGCGATCCTGTGGGGATGGCGCCGCACCCGTCCCGAGCGCGCGGCGGCGCGTCCGCTGACCTGGGCGGCGGCGGCGGCATTTCTTGTGCTCGCGCTCCAGAACTCGTCGCGGGTCGAGCTGTTCGTGCTCCAGCGGTTCTTCTTCTTCCCGACCGACGGGCTCCCGATCACCCTCGGCATGCTGGTCGCGGTCGGCGCGCTGTGCGCGGTGCTCTGGACCTCCCGCCCCCCGGAGGGCCGCGCCGCGACGTACGCCTCTGCCGCCGCGATCGCGGGGACGTTCGCCGCGCTGCTGGCCGGCCCGTCCCTGAACCCGTTCGTCTTCCTCGGCATCCTCGGGGCCGCGATCGCCGCCGCCCTGGCGGGACGGGAGCGCCTTCTCGGCGTGCCCGCCCCCCTGCTGGTGACCTGCCTGCTGCTCGCGTTCCTCGGCTACGTCTCCGGGTTCCACGCCGGGAGGATGACGCAGCTCGCCGGGCTCGCCCTGTTCGCGGCCGTGATCGCGCGGATCCGCGCCCTCGACCCGGACGCGAGGCCGGCGTGGCTGGTCGATCTCGCGGTGGCGCTCCTCGCGATCCTCTCGATGTTCGTCGCGACCGGCCTGCGCTTCTCCGGGATCGAGTTCGGCTTCGTCTTCGGCTGGATCTCGCCGGACGACAAGGAGCGGCTGTGGTGGCTCGTCGGCCTCTCGATGCTCGTGCGGTACGTGACGCCGGCGCTCCTGATCCTGCTCGCGGCGCGGACCGCCGGGCGCCCCGGGGACGGCGACCTCGCGACCTCGTTCCTCCTCGGCCGCGGCGCGACCATCGGCGTGTTCCTCGTCTCGGCCGCGATCTTCGACCCGCTCCAGGGCGTGTACGCGAACGACGCCGAGGGCGAGGTCGGGCTCTACATGATCCTCGCCACCGGGATCCTCGGGGCATCGGCGATCGCGAGGCGCGCCGCCAGGGTCCGCACGCCGCAACTGGCGGTGGCGCCGCCCGCGCCGGGCCTCATGCCGGCGGGTCCGGCGGCGTGACGGGCGCCGCGACCGGCGCCGCGGAAGGCGCCGCGGAGGGCACGGCGGCGGACGACACTCCGGCCCCGGCGTGCTGCCGGGCGCGGCGGCCCACGACGGCCTCGCGGGCGAGGTAGCCGAGCCCCATCACGTAGAGGATCAGCAGGCGGAGCAGCCGCACGAACGCCTGCGAGAACCCCAGTTCCGCGGTCAGGCCCAGGATCATGAAGACGGACGTCTCGCCGCCCTCGCCGACCCCGATCTGGACCGGCAGGACCGACAGCACGATCCGAACGACCTGGAGGCCGGTGACCAGGAACATCGCCTCGGGGAACGTGGTCCCGGCTCCGAGCAGGGTGAGCGTCACCCAGACGTCCAGGAACGTGAGGAGCCGGGCCGCGAACAGGAGGGCCATGGCGAGCCACGCGTCGCGGCGGCGGGAGGACGCGAACTCGTGGACGAGCGCATCGGTCTCGCGCGCCTTCTCCAGCAGGTCCGGTGTGATGCGCTTCCTGACGACCGGGATCCGGCCGAGCAGGCGAACCACGACGGCGGCCCCGCCCTTCCGGAGCAGGAGCAGGAACAGGAGGGACGGGACGGTGGCGACGACCGCGGCCGCGGTGAAGCCGAGCAGCATCCCGATCCCGAACCGGTCCGGGTCGAACAGGAACAGGGCGAGCGGCCCGAGGAAAATCGCGACGTGCTTCGTCACCCGGTACGCGAGGTTCCAGAACATGACGCTCGACAGCGCCTGCTTCCCGGGCATGGTCGAGGCCAGGAGGTTGATCCGGATGACCTCGCCGCCCTCGCCGAACGGCGTCAGCGAGTTGACCGCGGCGCTCGCGAGGCTCGCCCCGACGATCCTGCCGAACGACGCGGACGGCCCGGTCGCGCACCGCAATGCAAGCCCTTCGATCACGACGCTCAGGAACCCGAAGGACACCAGGATGAGGAAACCCCAACCGACCGCGTCGAGGGACGCCGCGACGGGGTCGTACCCGACGCCGCGCACCAGCAGGCCGAGCGCGACCGCGCTGGCCGCGAGGGCGACGACGTTGAGGATGCGACTGCGCGTGGGCGCGTCTCCGGGTGATGCCCGGCGGGAGTATCCGGCGTGGAAGGACGCCGGTCAAGGCAACGGGGACAGGCAAGAGGGACAGGCAAGGGGGACAGGCAAGGGGGACAGGCCAGGGGGCCTCGCGCGCAAGCGACCGACCCTGCTACACTCCGCCCCGTCGCCGGCAAGGTGGCCGCATGGACCCCGAGCATCCCATCCAGGTCGCCCCGCAGCACTACGCGTTCGACCGCTACGACGACATCGAGCGATGGGCGTCGTACTGGTACCAGATCCGCGCGGCGCTGCGCCTCGCGCCGAGGACGGTCCTCGAGATCGGCTCGGGGACCGGGGTGTTCCGGTCCTACCTCCGGAATGCCGGGGTCACGGTCATGTCGGCGGACATCGACTCCAGCCGCTCCCCCGACTTCGTCGCTGACGTCGCGAACCTCGACGAGGGGCTGCCCCCCGGCCTGACCTTCGACCTGGTCGCCGCCTTCCAGGTACTGGAGCACCTGCCGATGGCCGACTTCGATCGCTGCCTTGCCGGCATGGCGCGACGCTCGGCCGGCTTCGCCCTCGTGTCGCTCCCGAAGCCCGGGTTCCAGGTGCGCCTGTCCTTCGCGGTCGGCGCGCTCCACGGTTCCGTGGGCTACAGGGTTCCCAGGCCCTGGAAGCCGCCGATCCCCGAGCACCGTTGGGAACTTGGCCCCGGGCACACGGTCAGGGCCGTGACCCGCGTCATGGACCGCCACTTCGAGGTGGTCGAACGGTTCACGATCCCCGAGAACCCGTACCACGTCATGTGGGTCCTGAAGACGCGGAGGGGGGCTTGAAACGCGAGGAGGGGGGCCTCGCCCCCCTGCCCGTCGAGACGCGTACCACGCCTTCCCGACCCGGCAGGCCCCGGGGGCATCGATCGGAGGGGGGCGCGGCTCGCCCCCCCTGCCCGCCGCCCCGCGTTGCGGGGCGCGGGCCACCCCCCTTGCGCGGCCGCCTTGCGGCCGCCGAGCGCTCCGCGCCACAGCGCGGCGCGCTCGGGACGCGGGAATCGTAGCGGATCCGCGCTGCGGCGTGTAGAAGACGGGGGACGTCCACGCGCGCTCGCGGATCGCGCGCCGGAAGGCCGGGTCCGCGCACGACTCCGGCCGCTCGTCCGCCGGGAGCGAGTCGCACTGGCGCACGCTCCAGCGGCACGTCGGCGCCTCCAGGACCCGGACGTACCAGTACGCGGGAACGGCCGGGTCGAAGGCGTCGTCCTCCCACCGGCCGCACAGCTCGGTCGCTCCCTGCCCCGCCGCGGGCGCGCACGCCCCGAGGTCGATCGTCTCGCCACCGGCGCCAGGGGCCGCCGCCACGTCCGCGACGCGCTCGATCACGCGGCCGTCCGGCCCCACCCGGCCTGTCACGACCTGGATGCGATACAGGGGCGCGCCGGGGCTGCCCTCGCGGCCAGGGTCCGCGGCAGCCCACGCGACCAGCGCCGGCCTCGCGCCCGGCGACGGGGGCGACGGCAGATCCCCCCCCATGGGCACGCCCGACGCGTAGCCAGCCTTCACCCGGTCGGGGTCGGAGCAGACGGTCTCGGGCAGGTCGAAACCCGCGAACACGCGGACCTCGATGCGCGGGCCCGACGTGCCATAGACCTCGCGCCGCCGCATGGCCTCGAAGATCGCGTCGCGGGAGTTCTCGACCGCCCAGACCGCGGCGAGCCCGCCCGGGTTGAAGACCACGCCGTGGTGCGCCAGGTTGCCGGGGCCGAGCCGGTCCGCGACCGTGTCGTCGGTGGTGCCGACGTGGCCCATGAAGCGGTCCTCGTCGACGAACCCGGGCGTCCCCGTTGCGGGTGTCGGTCGATCCCAGCACGCCGACCGCGAACGGATTCGCGCCGATGCGGACCTGCTCGCGGAGGCCCGTGTCCAGCACCCCGCGCAGGAAGTCGCGGCGCGACACGCACCCCATGCGCGACACCCCGCCGATCCCGGTGCCGTCTCCGCAGTCCTCGAACGGCGGGAAGCGCTGCTTCTCGAAGTCGCACTCGGGGTCGGGCGCGCCCGCGGCCTGCGCGAACGCGGGATCGCGCTCTCACAGGGTCAGCGGGAATATGCAGGGCTGCCGGTCCTCGGTGTACCGGGGCTCGGTGTACCGGGGCTCGGTGTACCGGGGCTCGGCCCCCGGGGGGGGGTTCGACCGTCACGGGCGGCGAGGGCGCGAGACAGGCGACGGAGTGGAGCGCGAGACAGGCGGCGGCAGCAGGGTGGAGCCGCTTCACGGACACGGGTCGTTCTCCGCGCCAGGCGTGCCCTTGTCGCCGCCCGACATCGCCGACGAGGAGGCGCACCACGCGGCCGGGTCGTCGTTCAGCCCGAAGTCCGCGACGAGCGGGTCGAGCGAGAGGCTCGCGCCCTCGACGATCGGCCAGCCGTCCCCGTACACGACCTTGTCCACCAGGATCACGCCGCGCCTCAGGATCAGCGTGTCCCCGCCGTTGACCAGCGGCACCTTGGAATAGACCAGGTCCGGAGCCACGCCGCCGTTGTCCGCCGGCGCGGCCTTGCGCGCGAGCACGAAGAGGCCCCCGGGCGGCAGGACCTTCGACACCGCGATCGGGAACGCCTCGCCGCCGTCGCCCGCGAGCGTCAGCCCGTAGAGCTGGATCGCCTTCTCCGAGACGTTCTTCAGCTCGATCCACTCGCCGGACGAATCGAGAACCGCGTCCGGATCGATCATGATCTCGTTGAAGATCACGTCGCCCTCGCCCGGCGTCTCGCCTCCGGACGGCGCGCACTGGCGGTCCGGCGAGCACGCCCACCCCTCGGCGCACGCGCCGCACTCCGCGCCGCAGCCGTCCGGCCCGCACGCGGCCCCGTCGCAGGAAGGGGTGCAGGGGCATTCGGGGTTCGCGGCGCCGGGCGTGGACGGCGTGCCCGCGCACCACGCGGACGGGTCGTCGTTCGCGCCCGCGTCGAGCCGGTCCCACGAGAGCGCAAGCGACGCCGCGGCCGGGACGTCCCAGGCGGGCGCGTCCCAGGCGACCGCGTCGACCTCGGTCCCGTCGTAGCGCAGGACGACCTCGTCGGCCCCGTTCGCGAGCGACATCGCGTTGCCATAGACGAAATCCGGCGACACTCCGCCGTTCACGGCCGGGTCGCCGACCCGGGCGAGCACGAGCAAGCCGTCGATCGGGACCACGATGGAGGCGTCCACGACGAACGAGTCGCTCCCGAGGTCCGCGACCTCGAGGCCTGCGACCGCGACCGGGTAGCCGGCCACGTTCGCAAGCTCGATCCACTCGCCCGCGGAGTCCGGGTCCGTGGACGGGTCGATCATCAACTCCGAGACCACGAGCGCGCCGGGACCGGGCGGGCGGGCCCCGGGCACGTCCGGGGCCGCGTCCTCCGCGTCGCCGGCCTCGGGGCCGCCGTCGTCGCCGGGGGCGGCCTCGTCGCCGGACGCCTCGTCGCCGGACGCCTCGTCCCTGGGCTGCGGCAGATCGGGCCCGGCGCCGGGGTCCTTGCCCGGGTCGGCCGACTCCTTCCCGGGGTCCGCGGCGTCCATGGCGTCTGCCGCCTGCGCGACGTCGGCCGCGTCGGCAGGTCCCGGCTCGGAGCCTCCGCCACCGCCGAGCGAGCAGCCCGCCGCGACCGCTGCCGCGAGCACCAGTGCCGGGATCCACCGCATGCGAGCCCCTTTCCGCGAGGAGTCCGGCGCAAGGATACTGCAACGAGGGGTGGGGGCGTCAGCCTTTCCGGCGCTCCGGCTCGTCGATCGTCCGCGGCCGGTCGTCGTGCGGCACCTTCGAGAGCGCGCGGTCCGCGGTGGCCGGCGGTCCCTCCGCACCCGCGAGCACGGCCGCGAACGCTGCGACGAGCGGCGAAAGAGCGGTGCATCTCCTCACGTCCCCTCCTCCGGCGCCCCGGCCGCCGCCTTGGGCTTCCCTTCCAGGCGCGTGACCGCGGGCAGGCCCTCGTAGGCGGTGTAGCACCCGGCGCGCTCGCCGCCCCCGCGGACGCGCTCCACGATCTCGCGCAGGGGCACGTCGCGGACGTTGCCCGCGGGCTCGGGCAGGAACGGGCAGGGGCGGACGTCGCCGAGCGGATCAACATAGACGAACTGCTGGCCCGCGACGCACCCGCGCGTGTGCTCGAACACCATCGGCGAGTACGCGATCGGGAGGTCGCGGTTCGCGCGGCCGCGGTTCGATGCATCCATGAGCGCTTCGAGCCGCCTGAAGCCGTCCGTGCCGATCGCGGGGACGCCGTGGCGGAGCACGCCGCCGGTCCTCTGGAGCGGCAGGAAGTTCACGAAGTGCACGCCCAGCGACGCGAGGAACCGAAGGAAGGAGCGGTACTCCGCGGGGTCGACGACCTCGGGGCCCGCGACGCAGTCCACGGACACGAGCAGGCCGATGTCCGACGCGGCGCGGATCGCGGCGGTCGCGCGCGCGAAGGCCTCCGGATGCCCCTTGGCGGCGTTCGTGCGCTCCGGGTCGCGCGAGTCGAGCGAGATCACCACGCCCGCGAGGCCGAACGGCAGCAGCGCGCCGAGCGCGTCCCGATCCATGCCGAAGCCGGTCGAGACCAGCCATGACGCGACCCCGGCGTCGCGGGCGGGCGCCAGGATCGCGGGGAGGTCGTCGCGCCGCATCATGGGCTCGCCGCCGGTCAGGAACACGTTCGGCAGCCCCAATCGCCCGACGTCCGCGACCGCGGCGACGATCCTGTCGAGCGGCACGGCCTCCTCCGCGCGGAGCTGATCGGCCGCGTAGCAGTGGCGGCAGCGGTACGGGCAGCGCGACGACACGGACACGAGCGCCATCACCATCGGGGAGAGGCGGCGGCCGTTGAAGGTCGCGACCTCCTCCACGAGGTAGTCGAGGAACGCGCGCGAGGCGAGCGGCGGGAGAGCGGACGCGGCATACGTGTCGCGGCCCCGGCGGACGTAGCGGTCGGCCGCCCCCGCGACCACGTTGCGGTTGTCGCGGAGATAGGCGCGGAGCTGGCGGAACGCGCCGGCGAGACCGAACCGCACCACCGCGGCGACCGCGATGCGCGCGGCGAGCGCGAGGTCGAAGAGGCGCTTCCGGAGGCCCGCCAGCATCACGGCCCGGGTCACGCGTCCCCTCCCTCGCCGGACTGCTCGATCCGGGCGGCCACGCCGGGGTTGAGCACGCGGACCTCGTCCCGGTGCTCCGCGAGGTAGGCCTTGAAGAAGGCCGGGTCCGTGTAGAAGAGGCAGTGGACCGGCGCGCCGGGCGCCGCCGCGGCGTGGAGCGCGCGCAGCTCGCGGTACAGCGGATCGTTGAGGAAGACGTCCCGAAGCGGGCGGCGGCGCACGTCCGAGTCGGCGCGGCCCATTGCGACCGCGGGGCACGGCGTGAGCGTCCCGTCGTGATAGACGCACATCGACCAGACCGCGGCCGGGCACGAGGTGAGGTGCTGCTCGATCCCGAGGAGGTCGAGGACCGCGAGCCGCCGGACCTCGCGGTTCAGCGCGATGGAGCGATCGAACAGGGTCTCGCGCAGGGCCGCGTCCATCTCGAGCGCGCCGTCCGCGTGCCGGTCCACCGGCGTGTAGGGCAGGTACGCGAGCAGCCACGCGCCGCGGTCCTCCAGCCAGCGCACGTACGCGGCCGACGTGACCTCGTCGAAGTTCGCGCGCGAGACCATGGTCGTGACGAAGAACGGCATGCGCAGGTCGCGCATCCGCGCGAGCAGCCGGTCGGTCGCGTCGAACGAGCCCTCGCCCTTGCGGCGGTCGGTCGCCTCGCGGAGCCCGTCCACGTTCAGCACCGGGAAGACGTTGCCCGCGCGCCGGATGCGGTCGAGGTGCGCGTCGTCGAGCCGCTTGCCCTCGGTGAACAGGAAGAAGAGCTGGCCGCGGTGCCGCGCGAGCAGGTCCACGACGTCCGCGGCGTTCGGCCGGTAGAACGGGTCCGCGCCCATCAGGTAGACGTTCGTCACGTTCATGGCGAGCGCCTCGCGGAACAGCCGGTCGAGGTCCGCGAGCGAAAGCGTCTCGTGCCGGTCCGCGAACGCGGTGAACACGCAGTTCGAGCAGGCGGCGCGGCAGGCCACGTCGTCGACGATCGACAGCGTCACCGGCATGGCGACGCCGTCGCGCAGCCGCCGGACCCGCGACGGAAGCCAGCGCACCGCCCGTCCGAGCTGGACCCGCAGCATGGCGAGCAGCGCGCGCGGGTGGGCGCCGAAGAAGCACCGCAGCACGACCCGCAGCATGACCGGGACCAGCAGCCGCCGGTACCGGCGGGTCGTCGCGTAGTTGCGGACCAGCATTCTCCCGGCCCTCCGACCTGACGGGCTAGTGTACCAGCGGGGGACCGGCCGCGCGATTTCCCAACGCGCACGCTACAATCGGCGCCGCAGGTCCCCGGGCGAGGAGCGGGCATGGCGGATCGCGTGGTCGAGGAGTTCAAGAAGCTCTCGGAGTTCCGCGACCTGATCTCGGCCACCATCGCAGCCCTGCAGGGCGCCGCGACGGCGACGGCCCTGGTCCGGGCGATCGACGACCGGATCGCTGGATGGGAGAAGGCGGACCCCGACTTCGCGTCGGTGCTCAGGGAGGTGAAGGGGCAGGCCTACTCGCTCCAGCCGCAGCACCTGAAGGCCGTCGCGAACAAGGTCTGCGAGCACCTCCGCGTCAACCTGGACCGGATCGAGAAGGGGCTGAGGAAGGCCTGACCCCCTGCGGGGGGAAGGCTCACCTGTCGAGCAGCGCCTTCTGCACGGCCTGCGCCTTGGCCCTCACCTCGGCGTCATGCTCGAGGTTCAGCAGCTCGCTCAGGAAGTCGAGCGCCTCCTTGCGGCCGAGCGTGCCGAGCGCGTCGAGCGCGTGCAGGCGGACCGCCTTGTCGGAGTCGAACACGGCCTTCTCGACGCCCTCGAGCGCGTCCTTCTCGCCGGTCGCGGCGAGCGCGTCGATGGCCGCGATCCTGACCTCGCGGTTCGGGTCGATGACGAGCCCGGACATCGCCACGATGGCGCGACGCTCGTGCACGCCCTTGATGACCGCGAGCACGGACAGCTTCACCTCGGGGTCGGTGTCGTAGAGCCGCTCGAACAGGAAGTCGAGGAGCTGCTCGGCCTCGCCCGGCGCGAGCATCGCCAGGTACGCCTTCATCGCCTTCCGGCGCACGCCGACGTCGCGGTACTGGGCCATCATCTGGAGCGACTCGCGGGCGGACTTCACCTGGCGCGCCGCGACCGCGTCGAGCGCGACCATCTTGACCTTGTCGGATTCGTCGTTCAGGGCCTTCACCAGGACGTCCGCGGACTTCGGGTCCTGGGACCGCGCCGCGGCCACGACCGCGGCCTCGCGGATCTCGCCGTCCGCGTCGCCCGACAGGGCCATGATCGAAGCGGTCACGCGCTCGTCCGGCACGCGGGCCAGCGCATAGACCGCGGCGCGCCTGACGCCGAGGTCCGGGTCGGACAGGCGCGCCTGGAGCACGGACACCGCGCGGGTCGGCGGGGCGGCGCCCTTCAACGAATCCCCGAGCGCCTTCATCGCGAGCCGCCGCGTGGTCACGTCGGGGTCGTCCATCAGCGCGAGCACAGCGTCGAGGTTCTGGCTCGCGATGATCGCGGTCACGACCGCCTCGACCGCGGCGCGCTCGTCCGGCGTCTTCGCGGCGCCGAGCAGCGGGCGGATCGAGGACACCTGCCGGTAGTTGCCGACCCCCTTGATCGCGGCCACGCGCACGGGGGACTCGGGCCGGAGCAGCGCACCGTACAGGCCCTTCAGCCCGTCCGCGGGGCGCTTCTCGCCGACCCGGGCCGCGGCCCAGGCGGCGCCGTCCGTCGTGCCCGACGCGAGCAGCCAGGCGATCGCGGCCGGCTCGTCGGCCCCGCCCGCCTCGGCCAGCATCCGCGCGAAGGACTCGCGCGTGCCCGCGTCCAGGTGGTCGTCGTTCATCGCCGCGACCATCAGGCCGGACGCGCCGAGCGTGACGATGCCCTTGCGCGCCGCCTCGCGCACGATCGGGCTGCGGTGCCTGAGCGACTGCGCCAGGGCCGCGCCGACCGCCGGGTTCTTCGCGGCCGCGAGCCGCTCGATCGTGGCCGCGACGACCTTGTCGTCCGGGTCTGACAGCCGCTCCAGCTCGATGAACACGTCGTACTTCTTGATGTTGCGCGACGACAGCATCCTGGCCGCGGTCAGCTTGACCGTGGCGTCGGGGTCGTTCTCCACGACCAGGCCGAGCCGGTCGTTCACCTCGCGCGTGTTCTCGTTCTCGAGCAGCTTCAGCGCGGCAATGCGCACGCCGGTTGACGAGTCCGACAGGCGCGGCAGCAGGACCGGGGCGCGCGCGGGCACGCTCAGGTGCGGCAGGGAGGCGATAACGGCGAGGCGGACGATCTCGGACGGCGAGTTCAGCCCCCCCAGCACGCGGTCGGTCAGTTCGCGGTCGCCCTGCTTGAGCTTGTAGGCGAACATCTCGGACGGCATCAGGTCGACCGGCGACAGCACGACGAGTGCGCCCGCGAGGCTGCGGGGCGGCAGCGCGTCGTAGAACGGCACGGCCAGCCGGAAGACGGGCGTGCGCAGGGCGAAGTCGTCGAGCGGGGCCTCGCGCAGGGCGGGCGCGCGCACGTCGGACACGCCGAGCGACTTCATCGTGTAGTAGACCTCGGACGCGACGACGTCGAAGAAGTCGCGCCGCTCCGGGTCGAGGTTCAGCGTGACGCGCCGCGTGCGTGCCGGGTCGCCGTCGAGGAGCAGCGTGGCCTTGCCGTACTCGTACGCGTGCGCGAGCTTCAGCGCGTCGAACGCGTGCAGCACGGAGTCGCCGAGCCGAGCCGGGTCGAACCGGTCGAGCGGCCGCGGCACGAGCATCACCACCGTCGCCCCGGACTGGTTCACCTTGGCCGAGACATACGCCACCGGCACGGCCTCCGGCGACTGGGCGAGCGCCGCGCCCGCGACGGCGAGCGGCACTGCGAGCGCGACAAACGCGAGCTTCCTCATGGGGTTGCCTCCTCCGGCCGGGCTCTCGCGCCGGGCTGGACCGGCGCGGATTGTAGCAGAGTTGGCCGCCGCGCGACCCCTGCATTCCCGAAGCCGCGAACCACACCGGGAAAGCGACCGCGCGCTTGACGGGAGTTCCGGCATCGTGCTAAACGCCCCGGATTCGATGAATCCGGCCTCCAGGAGGAGTAGCTCGATGAATTCCATCACGCGTTTCGCGGTGCCTGTCGTCGCGCTGGCGGTCGCGCTGGGGCTGTCCTCGCCGGCCATGGCGATCGCCCCCTGCGGCGACGGGGCGCTCGCTCCCGGCGAGGCTTGCGACGACGGCAACCAGGTCCCCCTGGACGGTTGCTCCGATGCCTGCTCGATCGAGGCGGGCTGGACCTGCGGCTGCGCCACGCCGAAGTTCGCCTTCGTCGAGGACACGCTCGCCGGGGTGATCGGCGGCCAGGGCGGAAGCGAGGGCCCCGAGATGGGCTGCGGCGCGCGAGAGGTGCTGATCGGACTCCGGTTCGACTTCAGCGACGGCACCAGGACCGCCACCCGCACGACCGTGTATTGCGGGGAGGTGGTCGTGGCCGCGAACGGCACCGTGACCACCACCGAGACCACCAACCAGACGGACGGTGGCGGCGGCTGCGGCGGGTGGGACCCCTCCACGCCGACCCCGAAGGTCCTCTGCCCGAGCGGGTGGGCCGTGGTCGGCGTGCACGGGAGGCGCGCGGACGTCCCGATCGCGAACTCCCTCTTCCATTCCGCCTCGATCGTCTGCGGCCGGCTGGGCGTCGACGGCAAGCCGACCGGCGAGACCCAGGAGCTGCCGATCCCCGGCATGACGGGGGCGTCCGAGGGCGTGCCCCAGACGGCCGACTGTCCGGCGGGCAAGATCGGCCGCTACTTCCAGACCCGGCGGGGCTGCGGCCAGGACGGCCTGTGGCTGTACTGCTCGTCCCCGGTCGTGGACTGCTCGGGCCAGTCTTCGTACTGCGTGGCCGCGTCGTGCGGCGACGGCATCCTCGCCGGCGCGGAGCAGTGCGACGACTCGAACGCGATGCCGTTCGACGGCTGCGACGGAGCGTGCCAGGTCGAGGAAGGCTGGGAGTGCAAGTCGCAGGGCTCGAACTGCGCCCCGATCTGCGGCGACGGCCTCGTGCGCGGCGACGAGGAGTGCGACGACGGGAACGACGTCGCGGGCGACGGCTGCTCGGACGCGTGCGTGGTCGAGGAGGGCTGGCAGTGCCAGGGCGAGGCGCCGTCCGTGTGCACCCAGGACGTGCCCGAGATGTCGAACCCCGAACCCGCGCCGGAATCCGAGCCCGAGCCTGCGCCCGAACCCGAGCCCGAGCCCACCCCGGAACCCACCCCGGAGCCTGCGCCCGAGCCCGAGCCCGAGCCCACCCCGGAACCCACCCCGGCG
>VGRB01000025.1 GCA_016875475.1 Deltaproteobacteria bacterium | reverse complement strand
TGGCCGATGTCCCCGGCGCGGACCGCGCTGAAGGCGATCGGCTGGGGGCTCCTGGGCGCGTACATCAAGGGGATGTTCCTGACGGCCGCGGCGGGGGTCGCGTCGCTGGCGGAGCACGGAGCGCTGCCCGCTGCCGCGGCGAAGCCCGACGGTCTCGGGGAGGTCGTCCTGGCAGCCGCAACGGCGAGCACGCTGATGAACGTCATGCTCGGCCCGTCGATGATGATCCTCCACCGGCTCGCGGACAACGGCATCGACCGGCTCCTCGGCACCGTCCCGATCGGCTGGGCGGGCCTGGACAGGGGCGTGGCCACGCTGATCTGGCTGTGGATCCCGCTCCATACGTTCACGTTCACGCAGGCGCGCGAGGTCCGCGTCGGCATCGCGGCCCTGCTCTCGCTGGTGCTCGGGGTCGTGATGGGCTGGACGGCCCGGACGGCGAAGGCGCGGACATCATAGAAGATCTGGACTTCCCGATGCGGTTGGCGGCACCATTGTCGGAGCCGTGACCAGGGAGGCGACCCGATGCCCGACGACAAGTTCCTTCAGGAGGCGAAGGCGGCAATCCGCGAGCGCGGCCAGTCGTACCGCGGGCAGGCGATGAAGCTGTTCCCGCCGATCTGCGGCCGGTGCGGGCGCGAGTTCTCGGGCAAGCGCCTGCGCGAGCTGACGGTCCACCACAAGGACCACAACCACGACAACAACCCTCCCGACGGCAGCAACTGGGAACTGCTCTGCGTCTACTGCCACGACAACGAGCACCAGCGCGAGCTGGAGCACGTCCGCCGCGGCGGCCACGTGGACCTCGGCCGCGGCCCCGACACGACGCCCCCGCTCACCCACCGCCCGTTCGCGAACCTCGCGGAACTCCTGAAGGACAAGGTCCGGAAGTAGCCGCCGGTGGCCGGCAGCACCGCCCCTCCGGCGCGTCACGAACGTTTCACATCCCGCTGACCGGCCGGCGACCTCCCGGCCCCGCGGGTGCGCTGGAATGCACCCAGGCGCTGGCGCGTGCCATGGGGTGCGGCGACACGCCCCCGGACGCAATGGAGGAGATCATGTGGAACGCTGGAAGGAGATCGGCTCGGACCCAGGCGGCCCGGATCCTGGCGGTGGCGGCGACCGCGACGATCGGCCTGCTCGGGGCCTCGACGGCGCTCGCGGCGGACGATGCGGGGGCGAAGGACCTCGCCTCGCGGATCGCGAGCGTCACGGTGTTCTCGGACCGCGCGCAGGTGACCCGAAGGGCGCCGGTCGCGCTCGACGAGGCGCCCGCGGTGTGGGCCTTCCGCCGCCTGCCCGGATGGGTGGACGACGGGTCGGTGCGGGTCGCGGTAACCCCCCCGGACGTCGGGCGGATCGTCGATGTCCGCGTGGCGCGCGACCATCTCGCCCGCGCGACCGACCCGGAGTTGCGGCAGGCCGAGGCCGCGGTCGAGGAGATCACGGTGGAGGTCGCGGCGCTCGACGACGAGATGGCGGTCCTCGAGGCGCAGGCGAAGCAGATCGAGGCGATCAAGGCGTTCTCCGCCGAGAAGATCTCGAAGGACACGGCCACGCGGGACGTGAGCGTCGCGAGCTTCCGGCAGGTGCTCGGGTTCATCGGCGACTCGCTGCGCGAGACCGCGAAGGCGAGGCGCGACGTGGCGCGGAAGCGGGCCGCACTCGCGCCGGAGCTGGCCGCGCGGCAGCGGAAGCTCGCGGAGCTGCGCGGCCTGACGCAGCTCGAGGAGACGGCCGTGTTCGTCACCCTGATGGGCACGCGCCGCGGCGACGCGTCCGTGGAGCTGACCTACATGCTCCCGGGTGCGACGTGGGAGCCCGCGCACGAGCTTCGGACCCTCGGCGCGGCAGAGGACCGGGCCGAGGTCCTCTCCTTCGCGACCGTCACCCAGACCAGCGGCGAGGACTGGGAGGACGTGGAGATCGCGTTCGCCACCCAGTCCTCGCAGGAGAGCATCCGGATCCCGGAGCTGGAGGCACTCACGCTCGGCGACGTCCCGCGCGTCACGCGCGTAATCGAGGCGCGCGCGGCCTCGTTCAGCCGGGCCCAGGCCGCGTTCGCGGGCCAGAGCCGCGCGTGGAACGAGTTCGTCCAGAAGGGGAACGCGGGCGTCCGGTTCGAGGAGCTCTACGACGACAACGTCAAGGTGTTCCAGACCATCCAGAGCCGGACCGTCCGGCTCTTCCAGCAGCTCCAGAAGCGCGGCACCACCGCGCACTTCCGGGGCACGGGCCGCCAGACGGTCCGGGGCGACGGCCGCACCGCGCGGGTGGTCATCGGGCGGTGCGCGCTCGCGTCCGCGCCACGGATCGTGGCCGCGCCGGAGGAGTCGCTGAACGCGGCCGTGACGCTCCGGATGGTCAACTCCGGCGGGCAGGCGCTCCTGCCCGGCAAGGTCGCGCTCTTCCGGGACGGCGCGTTCCTCGGGATGACCGACCTCGACTTCATCGCGGAAGGCGAGGAGTTCGCGGTGTTCCTGAACGTGGCCGACCAGATCAAGCTCGCCCGCGTCCTGGACCGGAAGGCCAGCTCCGTGGTGCGCAAGGCGCGGACGCGGATGCAGGTGGCGTTCCTGGTGACGGTCGAGAACCTGGGGGCTGCGCCCGCCACCGTCCACCTCGCGGACCGCGTACCCGTGTCGGAGGACCGCGACATCCGCGTGGACCAGGTCGAGCTGACCGGCCCCGAGCCGGAGCCGGCGCCGGACGGGAACGGCCTCGTCCACTGGACCGTCGCCCTTCAGCCGAAGGAGAAGCGGACGCTGCGCATCGCCTACCGGATCGAGTACCCCCCCACCCTGGTCCTCCAGACGCACGCGCCGGCGGCCGACGAGGGCGGCGCCGCGCCGTCCGCCGCCCCCGCGAAGCGCATCCACCGCCAGATCATGGACCTCGAGAACATGCTGTAGCCCCGCCTCGTCCGGCTCCCGCGTGTCAGATCCCGCGCGGACTGGTGCATCCAGGCGCGCGACGGGTACCGGTGCACAGACCCCTGCCTGGAGTGCTGCCCGGACGGCTGGGTCTGCCGCCAGGTCCCGATGCCCGGCCAGGACCCCCAGTTCGCCTGCATCCAGCTCCACATCCCGCTGTGCCGGCCGTGCGCCGGGCACGACGACTGCACGGCGGGGGGGATCGAGCCGCGCGCGTTCTGCCGTGCCCTCGGCGGCCCGAACGGGTCCTTCTGCGTCACCGAGTGCGGCGACGGGAAGCCGTGCGGGGACGGATACTTGTGCGATTCGACCGTCGAGGCTCCGGGAGGAGCCGGGTCGTTCTGCGTCCCCGTGACCGGGGCCTGCGGCTGCTCGGACTGGTCCGTGGAGCACGCGCTCGCGACCCCCTGCTCCCGGACGAACGACGCGGGGACGTGCGCCGGCGCGCGGACCTGCCGCCACGACCGGGCCGGCGCGAACGGCCTGTCCGCCTGCGACGCGCCGGAGCCCCGGATCGAGGAGTGCAACGGGTCTGACGACGACTGCGACGGCCAGACCGACGAGGGGTTCTCCGGCCAGGAGTCGTGCAACGGCATCGACGACGACTGCGACGGCAAGACCGACGAGGAGGGCGCCGCGGAGTGCCGCACGCGCTACCTCGACGCGGACGGCGACGGCTACGGCGTCGAGACGGACTTCCGGTGCCTGTGCACGCCGGAGGGGTCGTACCGGGCCCTCGCGGCCGGCGACTGCTACGACTCGGAGGCGTCCGTGTACCCGAAGGCGCCGGAGCGGTGCGACGGGCTGGACAACGACTGCGACGGCGGCAAGGACCCGCCGGGGTCGACCGACTGCAAGCCCTGGTACCTGGACGAGGACGGCGACGGGTTCGGGGACCCCTACCTGATGGCGTGCCTGTGCGGGCCGTCCGGCAAGTACGCGTCCCTGCTCCCGGACGACTGCGACGACTCGGAGGCTGCGGCCCGCCCCGGCGCGATCGAGACGTGCGACGGGCTGGACAACGACTGCGACGGAGCCGAGGACGAAGGCTCCGACGAGCCCTGCCAGACGGACTGCGGCTCGGGCACCCGGCCGTGCGACGGCGGCAAGCTCGGCGACTGCACCGCGCCGCCCCTGAACCACTGCGTCCGCTACGACCAGGGCTGCGCGCCGTTCACCACGTGCGCCGCGTGCCCCCCCGAGCCGCCCGAGTCGTGCAACGGGGAGGACGACGACTGCGACGGCGTTCCGGACGACGGTGTGCAGACCGCGTTCTGGCGGGACGCGGACGGTGACGGGTGGGGGGATCCGGACGACGCGGCCAGCGCCTGCGAGGCCCCCGTCGGGTACGTGGACCGGGCGGACGACTGCGACGACGGGCAGGCGGCCGTGAGCCCGGACGCGTCCGAGACGTGCAACGGCATCGACGACGACTGCAGCGGGCAGGCGGACGAGGGCCTCCTCGGGACGTATTCGCGCGATGCGGACGGCGACGGCTACGGCGACCCGAACGTGGCCGTGCAGGCGTGCTCGGCGCCCGGCGGATACATCGCGAACGCCCTCGACTGCGACGACTCGGACCCCGACGTCCGGCCCGGTGCGACCGAGACGTGCGACGGGAAGGACAACGACTGCGACGGCGTTCCGGACGGCTTCGCGCGGACGTGCGACCTGGGATGCGCGAACGGCGTCCAGACGTGCACCGCGGCGGCGTGGAGCGACTGCTCGGCCCCCGTGCCGCTGTCGTGCAGGGACTTCGCGGACTGCGCGTTCAAGCCGATGTGCGTCGAGGCCTGCCCGCTCCCGCCTCCGGAGACGTGCAACGGGCGCGACGACGACTGCGACGGCGAGGCCGACGAGGGCGTGCTGGTCGCGTTCCACCCCGACCTGGACGGCGACGGGCACGGCGGCCCCGGGGGGGATCTCTTCGGCTGCACCGCCCCCGCGGGTCACGCCGCGACCGACGACGACTGCGACGACACGGACGAGGACGTCCACCCCGGGGCGCTCGAGGCCTGCAACGGGCGGGACGATGACTGCGACTCCGCGGTCCCGGCGAACGAGGCGGACGCCGACATCGACGGCTTCCGCGTGTGCCAGGGGGACTGCCGTGACGACCGCGCAGCCGTCCACCCGGGCGCGGCGGAGGTCTGCGACGGCCTCGACGGCGACTGCGACGGCGAGGTGGACGAGGGCGTGCTGTCGACGTTCTACGCGGACGACGACGGCGACGGTTTCGGCGACCCGGCGGCGCCGCTCCGGGCCTGCGAGGCGCCCCCCGGGCACGTCGCGGACTCGACGGACTGCGACGACGCCAGCGCCGCCGTGAAGCCCGGCGCGGTCGAGGCCTGCAACGGCAAGGACGACGACTGCGACGGGGCGGCGGACGACGGCGACCCGGGCGGCGGCGGCGCCTGCGACACGGGGCGCCCCGGCATCTGCGGCCCCGGCGTGCTCCGGTGCGCGGAGGGCAAGGTCCAGTGCGCGCAGGTCGCCTCGGCCTCGGCCGAGACGTGCGACGGCAAGGACAACGACTGCAACGGCGTCGTGGACGACGGCGACCCGGACGGCGGCGCCGCGTGCGACACCGGCAAGCCCGGGGTGTGCGCGGCGGGCGTCGAGCACTGCCGCGGAGGGACGCTGCGGTGCGAGCAGCAGACGCAGCCGTCCGACGAGGCATGCAACGGGAAGGACGACGACTGCGACGGCGTCGCGGACGACGGCGTGCTCTCGACCTTCCGCCGGGACAAGGACGGCGACGGCTTCGGCAACGCCGCCGAGACGGCCCAGGCGTGCGCGCCCCCCCCGGGCCACGTCGCGGACGCCACCGACTGCAACGACTCCGACGCCGCGGTCCACCCCGGGGCGGCCGAGACGTGCGACGGCGAGGACGACGACTGCGACGGGGTCGCGGACGACGGCGACCCGGACGGCGGCGCAGCGTGCGACACCGGCATGCCCGGGGTGTGCGCGGCGGGCGTCGAGCACTGCCGCGGAGGGGCGCTGCGGTGCGAGCAGCAGGTCCAGGCCGCGGCCGAGCAGTGCAACGGCAAGGACGACGACTGCGACGGCGCGATCGACAACGGCAACCCCGGCGGGGGCGCCTCGTGCAACACCGGCAAGCTCGGGGTCTGCGCGGCCGGCGTCCTCCACTGCGCCGGCGGGACCGTGCAGTGCGTGCAGCAGGTGTACCCGACGGGCGAGCAGTGCGACGGCAAGGACAACGACTGCAACGGCGTCGTGGACGACGGCGACCCGGGCGGCGGCACGGCCTGCGACACGGGCCTGCTCGGGGTGTGCGCGGCGGGCGTGCGCCAATGCTCGGGGGGGGGGCTCCAGTGCCGGCAGCAGGTGCAGGCGTCCGCCGAGCAGTGCAACGGCAAGGACGACGACTGCAACGGCGCGGTCGACAACGGCGACCCCGGCGGCGGGGCCTCGTGCAACACCGGCAAGCCGGGCGTGTGCGCGGCGGGCGTGCACCACTGCGCGGGCGGCTCGGTCCAGTGCCGGCAGCAGGTCCAGCCGTCGGCCGAGCAGTGCAACGGCAAGGACGACGACTGCGACGGCGCGATCGACAACGGCAACCCGGGCGGGGGCGCCTCGTGCAACACCGGCAAGCTCGGCGTCTGCGCGGCCGGGACCACGCAGTGCTCCGGCGGGTCGATCGCGTGCAACCAGAACGTCCCGTCGTCGAACGAGATCTGCAACGGCAAGGACGACGACTGCGACGGCGCCGTGGACGACGGCTTCGGCGGGCAGGGCCAGCCGTGCTGCCAGGGCGCCTGCAACTCCCCGTTCACGTGCAGCGGAGGGACGTGCACGTGCAGCGCGACCGTCGGCACGACCTGCTGGTCCGGCAACCTCTGGTGGACCGACTGCCAGGGGAACCGGACCAGCATCAAGGAAAGCTGCCCGTGCGGATGCTCCGGAACCTCGTGCAGCAACAACTCCCAGTACACGTCCGCGTGCTCCGGGGGGGACGTCTGGTGGAAGGACTGCTACGGGAACACGACCGCCAAGAAGGAGGAGTGCGTCAACTGCACGTGCAGCGGCAACACGTGCGTCGCGAACGACAAGTACTCGTACACCTGCATCGGTTGGCCGGGCGACTACGAGGTCTGGTGGGAGTCCTGCAAGGGCGTGACGACCACCCTGAAGCAGGATTGCGGGGACTGCAACTGCGTCGGGAACCAGTGCTCGACCACGGACTCCTGCGGGAACGGCTCGTGCGCGTGCGGAGAGACGCCCGGCACCTGCCAGGCGGACTGCGGGCCCACGTTCCTGTCGCAGGACCGGCTCGGGCGGTCGACCAACGGCAACTGCACCTCCACGACGTCCGGGTGGCACCCTGCCGGGGGGATCGTCTACTGGTCGTTCGGCACGTCGTGCAGCCTGCCGTCGACCTCGAACCCCGAGTCGTACGGGTACGAGTACGGCCGCTGGCGGTTCCAGATCAAGAAGGCGGGCCGCTACCAGGTCGCGGTCAAGGTGCCGCCGACGGGCGCCGCGTGCAACTTCGCGACCACGAAATACACGCAGGGCGCGTACTACATCGTCGCGCCGCCACAGGGCGGCAACTACTCCGCGACCGTGAACCAGCGGGCGGCCATCGGCACCGAGGCGGTCGTGTCGAGCAGCGTCTACCTCTCCACCGGCGAGTTCCGCCTCTACCTGTACGACAAGGTGAGCGACCTCTCGAGCTGCTGCGACTCGTGCGGCCAGTCCATCCGGACCTTCTTCGACTACGCGAAGCTCACCTGGGTCGGCCCGTGACCCTCGCGGCCCGGCGACTTCGACGCGCGGCACACGCCGGACGTGGTCGCCTCGTACGAGCTGCCGCGCCGCTGGACGGTCGGCGCGCGCTTCCGGCTCGCGTCCGGCTACCCGTACACGCCGGTCGCCTCGTCCGTGTCCGACGCGACGCCGACCGCTTCGCGCCGATCCCGAGACCGTTGTGCGATGGCATCGCGCCGGGTTCCGGCTCTTCCGGCGCGTGAAGTCCACCCTGAACGCGAGGCCGGGACGCCCGGGGCTGCCTCACGAAACGCGCGATCTCATCCGTCGGATGGCCTGCGAGAACCCGACGTGGGGCGCGCCCAGGATCCACGGCGAGTTGCTGAAGCTCGGGGCGGCGAAGTGAGGCTTCGATGGACCGACAGCGCTCGTGACAACCTGGTTGCTCTCTCGGTGTTCGAGGGGCATCGAGAGATGAGGCTCACCGGGAGCGAACGGGTCGATCGGGAGGATTGCGGGAGGCACGTTGTTGGGCCGACCGGGAACCGCGGACTGGGGGGTTCGAAGGACGCCGGGCGAGCTGGATTCGACGGCGTACATCGAGATTGGGCCCGGCAGGTACTCGGGCAAGCACTGGCAGGCTGGGTTCGTGTTCATCGGCGAGGCGGCCTTCCTGATGGCGGAAGGGCTCGTGAGGCGGGAGTTTCCGGGGTACGACCGATTCGGGATCAACGAGATCCCGGCAGAGGTGGGAACGAGGATCATCGAGGCATGGAGGGCTGCGTCCACTCGGCTTGTTGGGGTGAGCCCGGATGAAGCGTGCACGGCCTTGGCGCTGCCGGGGCGCCAGTAGACCCTGGACGAGGTGGCCCGTCGCGGTATTGAGATCGCCTCGATGTTGGCGATCCTGGTTGAGGCGTGCGAGCGGTTCTGCTCGCAGAACGACCGGGTCAGCATCCTCGGCATCTGAGCGGGGGGCGGGTGGAGTCGTGGCGAGCCACAGGCGGATCACAGGCCGGGTGATTGAGTTCGGAAGGCCGCGGCGGCCTCGAGCTTGCCTAGGTCGGGCACGATCGCCGCACGGGCCTGGGCGTCGGCCCAGCGGGCCGCGAGGTCGCCCAGGTCGACCGAGGCGCCCCGGCGCACGAGGATCGGGATGCGGTGCACCGGCGCGGGCAGCGTCACGACTGCGGGTCCCTCGTGCGCCTCGCGCGTCCACGCGTCGACCCAGGTTCCGGGCGGCACGTGCACGTCGCGGGCGGTGACGCCGTCCTGCCACACCGGCGCCACCAGGATGTCCGGCCCGTACAGGTACTGGTCCCACAGGTCGCGGTACTCCGGCCTCTCCGGCCATCCGAACACCATCGGGCGCACGAACGGGGTGCCGTCCTCGTGGGCCAGCCGCGCCTGGGCGTACGAGTAGGCGCGCAGGTCGTCGTGCAGCCGGGCGTAGAAGATCCACGCGGCGACGAGCCCGGCCTCGTAGCTCGTGTACTCGCCCGGCACGGTCGACGGCCAGGACCAGGGGGCCACGTTGCCCGTCGGTCCGACCTCCATCAGCGGCGAGAAGGCCGAGAACGCGAGCCAGCGCATGCAGTTCTCGGTTGCGAGCGTGCCGTTTTAGCCGCATGTGTCCGAACCCCAGATCGGGAAGTGCATGGCCGCCGCGCGCTGCATGGCGATGATGGCGGATCGGAGCCCCCACGGGCCCGACGCCGTGTCGCCGCCCCAGAACACGGTGTGCTGCTGGCTGCCGCGCCAGCCCGCCCGGAAGATGCTGACGTAGCCGCCCTCCGGCGCCGCCCGCTCGAGCGCGCCGTGGACCGCGGCCGCGTACCAGCGCGGGTTCGCGTTGCGCCCTTCCCGGAACGAGGTGCCGTCCGCGTACTGCCCGGTCAGGACGATCCCGTCCGGCTCCTTCTCTTCCCCGCGGTCGCACTTGAAGCCTGCCAGCCCGTCGCCGATGCGCTCGACGAGCGCATCCTGCCACCACTCCACGGCCGCGGGGAGCGTCAGGTCGATGAGGCGCGCGTTCGGTTGCGACGGCCACTCGGCGCCCACCAGGTAACCGCGGGACTCGGCCTCGGGCAGCATCTTCGGCCCCACGGCCCAATCCACGATCCAGAGCAGGAAGCGGATGTCCCGCCCGGCCAGCCAGTCGATCATGTCGACCGGCCGCGGAAACCGCGTGGTGTCCCACTCCAGGTCGTCGTAGCCGAAGTCGCCGGGACCCCAGGGGCGATCGACCCAGTAGACGCTGCACGGGATGCCGAGCGCCTCCATCATCAGGACGTCCTCGACGACCTGGCTGTTGTAGGGTGCGGTCGCGGGCGTGCCGTCGTAGTAGGCGGGCATGTGGACGTGATCGTCGCGCCAGCGCCACGGGCCGAACGCCCACTCGGGCGGGAGGATCGTCGTGCCGACCGCGCGGGCGTATCGGGCCTGGGCCGCGGCCGGGCCGGGGCCGGGAAAGACGACGAAGGGGAGGTCAGGGCCCTCGTAGCGGATCGACACGACGCCGGGAGCGGTCGCGCCCATGTCGTACACGCCCGGCCAGTCGCTGTCGACCAGGACTCCGTAGCCGGCGGAGGAGACGAAGAACGGCGAGTAGAGGGACACCGTCGGGAGGACGACCAGCTCGATCGTCTGCCCGCGCAGGTCGAGGCCCTGCTTCGTCCCGGGGGCCCACGACTCGTCCTGGTGCCCCTGGACGACGCGCTCCATGAGGCCGTAGAAGCCCTCGGTCGGGTCCACCCCGAGGTCCGCCGACGGCCGTTCGGACGGCTTCAGCGCCCCGGCCTCGAACGCCACGCGTGCCGAGCCTTCCGGCCCGGGCTCGAGGGTCACGGACGCCTTGCGCCCGTCCCTGGTCCGGAGTCCCAGGGTCGTCCGGCCGCCCTCCAGCAGGGTCTCGACCGGCCCGGTCAGGTCGACGCGGTCGCCCGTATCCTGGTCGTAGAGGTAGAACGCGGATCGACCCGCCGATGCGAACGTCACGAGCGGCCTTCCGCCCGACGACAGGCGCACCGCCAGCGGGTCCTCCTGGATCGCCCATGTCACCGTGGCCGGCGGGGCTCCCGGGGTGCCCGCCGGGTCTCGCGCCCCCGCGCAGCCGACCGGCAGGACGAGCACCGCGGACAGCAGGAACGCGCGGTTCCCGGTCATGCCTCACTCCGGGACCTCAGGGCCGGCACGCGGGCAGGAGCGGCGCCGCGGATCACTTCCCGTCCTCGCCGCAGACGCCGCTCGCGCACTGGCGCGCGATCCAGCCGATCGTGGTGAAGGCCGGGTTGCAGTCGCCGCCGGCCGCCTTGAGCGACACGCGGATCCCGAAGTCCGGCTCCCGGATCGACGGGCAGTACATGCCGTCGTCCCCCACCTGGAAGGGCGCATCGGACCATCCCCCGCCGGACGACGAGCACGCCAGGCAAGTCGCGAAGACGGCAACTGCTGCCACGATCCCGGACGCCGCGCCGCACGACGATCGCCGGTGGGGCCGGCCGCGAGTATCCCCGGAAGGGCCAGGGGGGTCAACGGGCGGGCCCGCGCCGTGCCTTGACGGCGCGATCCCTCCGGCCGATACTCGGGTTCGAGCGGGGGTTCGCGCGTGGGCAGCCTGGACCAGCGGTACGTTCGGCGTGGTTTAGGGGCACCTGCTGGAGCAGGCGGACATGGCCGCGTTCCTGCGGGTCGGGCAGGACGGCGAGGCGACGGTGACGTCGGTCCGGCACGCGGATTCCTCGGGAGGCCTGCGCCCCGGCGTCCGCACGGACCCGGGGATGAACGTGCTGCGCCTGCTGCGCGAGGACCACACGGTCTACGAGCCGGACCTGCGCCGGGCCCGCGGCGACCTCGTGAGGGCCCTCGACGAGGCGGGCATGGGGTCCGCGACCGCGCTGCCGCTCGCGCTCGGGGGGGACTTGGCCGGCATCCTGGTGGTCGCGCGTCGCGCGAAGTCGGCCTTCTCGAGCGCGGACTGCGCCTTCCTGCACCAGCTCGCCGAGCACGTGGCGCTCGCCATGCACCAGATCAGCCTGGTCGAGGAGGTGCGCCGCGCGTACGACGATCTGCGCGCGACGCAGCAGGTGGCGATGCAGCAGGAGCGCCTGCGGGCCATGGGCCGGATGGCGAGCGGCGTCGCGCACGACATCAACAACGCGCTCGCGCCCGTGACGATCCACTCCGAGTCGATGCTCGAGTCGCAGGCGGGACCGGACGAGAAGAGCCGGCACCGCCTCGAGACGATCCTGGCGGCCGGCGAGAGCATCGCGACGACGGTCGGCCGGATGCGCGAGTTCTACCGGAAGCGCGACGAGCAGGCCCCATTCGGGCCCGTGCGCCCGGGAGCGGTCGCGCGCCAGGTGCTGGACCTGACCCGGCCGCGGTGGCACTACTACCCCCCCGCAGTGCGGCGTGCAGATCGACGTGAAGGCCGAGATCGCGGACGGGGTGCCGGAGATCCATGCGGTCGAGGGCGATATCCGGGACTGACCGGGTGGGGCACGCAGTCGCGCGAGGAGGCCGGCATCGGGGGACTGGTGGACCAGGTCCTGAGCAAGCCGCCGCGCGTCGCGCGGATGCGCGAGGCCCTGGCGCGCGTGCGGTCGCGGCCCGTGCCGTCGCCGCCCGGCTCGAGGGAAGGGACATGACGAGGCGCGCGATCCTGCTGGCGGCGCTGGCGATCGGTTGCGGGGAGGTGGCGACGACGACGTCGGGCCCGGCGGATGCCGCGCCCGACGCGGAGGCCGGCGGGGATCCGGGGGCCGCCGAGCCCGACGACGGGGCCGGTGACGCGGAAGCGACCGGCGGGTGCGCGACGGACGTCCTGCCGGGTCCCGGCGTGGTCGTCACGACGCGCGGCGCGGTCGCCGGGGCGCAGGCGGGCGCCACCTGGTCCTACAAGGGAATCCCGTATGCCGCCTCCCCAGTGGGCGGCCTGCGCTGGAGACCGCCGCAGCCGGCGCCCTGCATCGCGGGCACGCTGGACGCGGTCGCGTACGGGCCGGTCTGCCCGCAGCTCGACGCCAAGGGCTCGGTGATCGGCGCCGAGGACTGCCTGACACTGAACGTATGGGCCCCGGCGTCCGCGAGCCCGGGCGCACCGGTCCCGGTGATGGTCTTCCTCCACGGCGGCGGCAACATCCAGGGCTCCAGCAGCGAGACCGTCGCTTCGGGGAAGGCGCTCTACGACGGTCGCAGGCTCGCGGAGCTGGGCAGGATGGTGGTCACGCTCAACTACCGCCTGGGCCCGCTCGGGTTCCTGGCCCTGCCGGAGCTGTCCGCCGAGTCGCACCTCGGCGTTTCCCCCAACTACGGGATCCTCGACCAGATCGCCGCGCTCGAGTGGGTCCGGGACAACGCGGCCGCGTTCGGAGGGGAACCGGGGAACGTGATGGTCTTCGGGGAGTCGGCGGGCGCGACCGACACCTGCACGCTGGTCGCGTCGCCGCTCGCGAAGGGACTCTTCCACGCGGCCCTGATGCAGTCTGGGGGGTGCACGCAGCCGAGGCTCGCGACGGCGGAGTCCGCCATGTCGGCGCGGGTCTCGGGCGGGTCGTGCGGCTCTGCGGCGGATCGGGTCGCCTGCCTCCGCGGCCTGACCGCGGAGCAGGTGGTGGGCGCGCTTCCCGGGAGCGTGGGGGTCGGGAACCCGTCGATCGGGCCGGACCCCGCGAAGTACGCCCCCGTGGTGGACGGTTGGGTGCTCGCGGCCTCGCCGCTCGACGCGATCCGCGCGGGAACGCACAACCGCGTGCCCTTCGCGATCGGCACCAACGGCGAGGAACTCGCGGCGATGCTCGTCGTCAAGGTCGCGACCGAGGAGGAGTTCCAGGCGGTCGTGAAGACGTCGTTCGCGGCGCTGGGGCAGTCCGTGATCGACCAGGTCCTGGCTGCCTACCCGTTGGCGGACTATCCTTCGCCCCAGGACGCCCTGGTCGCGCTGTACAGCGACCTGAGGTTCAACTGCCCGGCCCGGACGGTCGCTCGGGCCGCCGCGGGCAACGCGGGCGAGCCGGTGTGGCGCTACTTCTTCACCCGGCGTGCGGACACGAAGCAGGGCACGAAGCCCGCGCAGCACGGGATCGAGCTGCTGTACGTGTGCGGCACGGCCGCGGACATCCCGCTGTTCCAGATGGCCCCGGCGGACCAGGCGCTCTCCGGGGCGATCATGGGATACTGGACGCGCTTCGGCGCGACCGGAGACCCGAACGGGGCCGGCGCGGTCGAGTGGCCGGCATACGACGCGGCGAAGGACACGTGCCTGCGGTTCGACGACCCGATCGCGGCCGTCGAAGGCGTGCGCACGTCGCAGTGCGACATGTTCGATTCGATCGCGGCCTGGGCGCCGTAGGAAGGGCTGTCGCCGCGCCATCCCGGCGGGCCGATCCGGCAGGCATCGGTCGCCGCGCCCTCGGATCCCGCTGTCGCCAGTGGTCCCCGCCACAGATACAGGCACGCAACGCAGGCGCAGCGCACCCGGCCCGGCTCCAAGCCCCACGTGCCCCGCCGTCGTCCCGAGCCGCATCCCCCTTGTGGACCAGGGCCACAAGGGGGGCACAGCCCTGCGCGCTGCCCCCGTTGCCGACTCGCACCTCCGCCCGGGCGCAGGGCTACTCGCATGAACGGGCGCCGGCGGGGCACGATTGGGTGCGCCGCGCCCCAAGGAACGAGCAGGTACCCTCGATTCGGGCGGGGACCACTAGCCGGAATCCCGTCCCTACTGGAATCATGGCGTTTTCCGGATGGCCGCGATACCGTCCGCGACCCCGCCGACGCTCCTCCGAATCCTGCTTTCCACGGCGTTTTCGACCCTCCGGGCGCCACGGGATCTGGCCGCGGAAAACACGGCCCTGCGGCAACATCTCGCCATCCTGACTCATCTTGACAGGCACGTCTGCAACCGGGTCCGGCAGGGCGACGTCCGCCGTCCCCGGGTCGTCCACGGCGGGCTCACGCCCCCCCCCGGCGGTGCCGCAAGCCGAGACCGTGACCGACGCCGGCACGATGACCCACCCGAGCCCGCGCACGAAGCACCCCCGGGAAGTGGCCTGCGCGTATTGCTGCCACGGCCATCCGGCGCAGATGCCGACGCCGGGAGTCGTTCCCGCGGTTCCGACGAGCCGCAACAGGTGCTGCTCCAGAGCAGCAGATCGACCGCGCGCGTTTCACTCCGAAGGACGCGACGGTCGCGCCTTCCCTCACCGAGGAGGTACCCATGTCCCGCGTCATCCGGATCCGCGCGGCCACGGTGCAAGGCATCGCCGGCCGCCTGTTCGAGATCGAGGTCGCCACCGAGAAGGCCCTCGGCCTCCTCGCCGCCCTCGATCACGGATCCCTTCGAGCGATCCCTCGACACCGGAGGCCCGGCTCCACTTCCGCGCGGTCTTCGGACAGCAGGCCGCGGGCGGCCCCCGTTCCGGCACGCCGGCCCTGCTCGTTCGGGCGTCGGGTTGGTCCGGAGGGAACCGCCGCGCTACAATCGGGACGTGAGTGGTCATCGTATCCGCGCCCTCGGCGAGCGCGGGCAGGGAGGGAATCCATGATGAAGCGGTGGATGGGTGCATCGATCCTGGTTCTTGGCGTCCTCTTCCCGGGCATCGTGGTGGCCGAGGACAGCCCGCCGGCCGACTGCCGGCGCTGCCTCCACGGGCACACCTTCCTGCCGTCCAAGGACATCGCGGACCCGTTCGCGACGACCCATTTCGCGGCCGTGACCGGACTCGGCTATGCGGGGTTCACCGTGGACGACGGCAACGGCGGCACCACGGACTACAAGGCGGCCGCCATCGAGCAGCGGTTCGACTTCCAGCTGTCCCCCATCAAGTACCTCGGGCTCCGGCTGTCCTTCGGCGGCAACGCGCTCAGCGGCGTCGACGCCGGATCCGCGCTGGTCATCGGGACGAACGTCGGGTACGCGGTCGGGGCCGGGGTGCTGGGGAGCCTGTGGGGGAACGACTGGGTGCACCTCGGGGTCCTCTTCGACTACGCGTTCTCGTCCGGGTACAAGCTGAACGCATCGACCGCCATCCAGAACAGCATCAACCAGGGGACCCTGACCTCGGAGGGACTCCTGACCAAGGCGGTGGAGCACGCCTTCAACCCGGGGTTCGCGCTGGCGTTCTCGCCGTACAAGATGATCGGGTTGCTCACGAGCCTCCGCTTCCCGATGGCCAAGCCGGACGGGGGCGCGTTCGGCAACGCGGTCAGCTACGGGATCGTGTTGAGCCTGGACATCAGCACCGTCGCCCCCGTGCCGATCGCGTTCACCGGCATGTACGGATTCGAGAAGGGATTCGAGCAGGGCGCCCGGCTCCAGCACTTCTTCGGTGGCGGGCTGTTCTACTCGGGCCGCCGGAACCTCGCGCTCGGCGTCGAGGCCAACGTGAGCAAGTCCTCGCCCGAGGCCGGGATCGACCAGATGCTCATCCTCGCCCAGGTCGCGCTGCGGTACTACTGGTAGGCCCCGCCTCAGGGACCCGTCCCCTGGACCGGAGGTGTTCGACCCACAGCGCCGGCGTGGAGAACGTCCTCGCGTGTAGCGGCCTCCCTTGCCTTCGTTGTGCCGGGTGACGCGTCTGATCACGTCGTTCGTGATCCCCGTGTAGACGGTGCCGTCCGCGCACCGGACGATGTAGACGTGCCACGGCGTGACGACGGTGCACCCATCCTCCGCGGGTCGCGTCAAACGACCTGCGGGTCCGTCAGCACCCGCAGGTTCTGCACGATCTCCTGCCATGCCCCCTCGTCAAGCCCTTCCAGGAACGTCAAGATCGCCCCCAACACCACCGGATCGACGATCGGCCTGACCTCGATGTCCAGGTCGCCCAGCTCCCATCTCCAGGAGTCGCGCCCGCGGAGCACCCAGCCACCCTCGACTGCCCGGACGGACGTCAGGTAGAACCTCGCTCGCGAGAGGGGCGAGAAGTCGTACGGGAACGGGAGGTAGGCGAACACCACGGTGTCGCCCAGCGCGCCGAAGCCCATCACGAACGCGCGCCCCCTCCCGTCGAACGCGGCCCCGCGGATCCGGAGGTCGGCGCCTCCCTCCGTGGCCGCCAGCAGCTCGCGGACGACCGCCGGGTCCACGCCCCGGCCCGGTATCTCCGGGACCACGACGTCCAGGTCCCACCGCGCACCCGCCATGCGGGCGGCGTCCCGAGGGCTGTCCGCCTCGACCGTCTCCGGCCGCGCCATCGAGTAGAAGTGGCCCCCGTGTCGCTCCAGGAAGTAGTCGACGAACTCGCCGATCGTGCGCCCCGCCCTGCGGCTCTCCGCGATCCGCCCGTTCATGTCCAGGGCGTGATCCTCGTCGCCGCGCACCGCGAAGTAGTCGAGCGTGTCGTCGGACCAGACCATTACGCCGATGTCGCGGGGCTCGCCGGGAGCGAGACGGGCCTGCAACGAGTACTTGAACTCGGCCATCCGCCACGCGATGAGCGAATACGGCAACGCGTGGGCCTTCAGGAACGTGCCCTCAGCCGCCGCGGACAGCGCGGAGAAGCACTCCTCGGACTCGGAGACCGGGAGTCCCCTCAGGATCGCGTTGAAGAAGCTGGGAATCACGAAGCGGCTTACCGTCCATGGGATGAGGAGGACCTACAACAACCTGATGAGGCAGGCCGAGACCGACACGGTCGTCGTTCAGGCGATGACCGGGCACTCGGACGGGCACCCGTTCCCCCGGATGAGGCAGGGCGACGGTTCGAGCCGCGGAATCGACCCGATGCGGTCGGCTTGGTTGCTGTTGACAACAAAGAGTGTTATGAATCGACTTGAAATCCGATCACGGATCGGGTCTCGTGCCCGGAGGAGGCGGTCATGCTGATCGAATTCCGCGTGGCGAACCATCTGTCCTTCTTGCAGCCGATGTCACTCGCCCTGGTGGCGTCCCGGGACGCGTCACTGCCGGCCAACACGCTGGACCCCGGCGGGGACCTGCCGCGGCTCCTTCGCGCAGCGGCCGTCTACGGCGCCAACGCCTCGGGCAAGACGAACCTCGTCCGCTCCCTCGGGCTGGTGCGGCAACTCGTGCTCGCGTCCGCGACGGAGGGCCGCCCGGACTCGCCCATCGCGGTGTCCCCGTTCCGACTGGACCCGGTGGCGCAGGCAAGCCCCAGCACGTTCGAGATCACGTTCGTGATCGACGGCGAGCGCTGGCAGTACGGGTTCGAGGCCGTCGCCGCGGCCATTCGCGAGGAGTGGTTGCACCACTTCCCCGGACAGCGCCGGCGGACGCTGTTCACGCGTTCCGCGGCGCGGTCGCCGGAGTACCGCTGGGGCGAGTCGTGGACCGGGGACAGGGCCGTCCTGGCCCAGCGAACGCGACCCAATGCGTTGTTCCTGTCGGTGGCGGCGCAGTTCAACCACGAGATCGCGTCCCGGCTGTTCCGATGGTTCGATCGGCAACTCAACGTGCACCTGCCGGGGAGCCCGCCGCTGCTGTTCGAGGCGGAGACGCGCGACCTGTGCCAGGCACGCCCGGACATGCGAGAGAACGTCGTCGCGTTGCTCCGCCACGCGGACGTCGGCATCACCGGCATTCAGGTCGTGATGCGGCCCCTTGGCGACTACTACGTCTTCCAGATGATGCCCCCCGGCATGCGCCAGCAGTTGCCCTGCATCGACAACGGGGAGGCACAGTACCCGGTTTTCAGGACGCTCCGGACCGGGCACGACGCTGAAGGCCGGGACATCCAGGTCGAGTTCTCGCTCGAGGAGGAGTCCGCCGGTACGCGCCGGTTCTTCGCGCTGGCCGCCCCCCTTCTCAAGGCCCTCGAGGACGGGGCGTGCCTCGTCGCCGACGAGCTGGACGGGCGGCTGCACCCCCTCCTGACGCGCCGCATCGTCGAGCTGTTCGACGACCCGCGGACGAACCCGAAGGGGGCTCAGCTCGTCTTCACCACGCACGACGTCAACCTGCTCGACCAGCGGTCCCTGCTGCGGCGGGACCAGGTCTGGTTCACAAGCAGGGCCGGGGGCGGCGGGACCGAGCTGTACTCCCTGTGGGACTTCAAGGCACCCAGGAAGGAGGCAAACCTCCGGAAGGACTACCTCCTCGGCCGGTACGGCGCCGTCCCCTTCATCGAGCGCCTTCTGGAGGGCTGACGTGGCACGCATGGGATTCCAGCAGCGCGCCTTCCCGCGCCGTGGTCGCCCGGCCCGCACCGTCGGCAAGCTGCTGCTCATCCTCTGCGAGGGGGATGAGACCGAGCCGAACTACCTGGACGACATCCGCGTGGCCCGGCGGCTCCCGGCCGGCCGCATCCGGATCGTCCCGAGCAGCAAGGCCGGCTGCACCGACCCGAGGGGGCTCGTCGGGTGCGCGAAGGAGCAGCGGTCCGAGTTCCAGAAGGAGGTCGGAACCCTGGAGCCCATCGAGACCTGGTGCGTCTTCGACCGCGACGCCCAACCCCTCGACCGCGGTGGACAGGCTGGTGCAGGTGTTGCGGTCGGCGCCATGAACGGGGGCGCCTCCGGGGCTGCTACTCGCGCCTGCTGCTCTCCAGCAGCGCGGCCACGGCGATCCCGACCAGTGCCCCCAGCGCGACGACGCCGAGAAGCGCGAGGGCCGCGGCCCACGTCGGTGCCGGCCTTCTCCACCTTCTTGTCCGTGGCAGCCGCCAGCGTCCGCGCCTTCTCCAGCGTCTCGTCCACCGTCCGGTAGAGCTGGTCCGCGGTCATCCCGACCTGGGCCGCGATCTCCCGGAACACGACCGCGTCAGGGACCGCCGTGCCCATCTCGATCCTGGACAGCGTCGACTGCGCCACGCCGACCCGGCGCGCGAACTCGATCTGGTTCAGGCCCTTCTTCTTGCGGACGTGACGCACGCCGCCGGAGCGGGGAGGGCACCGGCTACCCGGCGTTCGTGGCGAAGGAGTTTCGCCGCTACGTCGGGTGCGGCCTGCTGTCGGGCGGTTTCGCCCGCCTCCGCTGCCCGGCCTGCGGGCACTAGCAACTGGTCCCGTTCAGTTGCAAGGGGCGGGTCTGTCCGTCATGCTGGGGGCGCCGGGCGTCCGACATCGCGGCCTGGCTCGTGGACGAGGTCCTGCCCGAGACCCCGTACCGCCAGTGGGTGCTCACCCCCATCTATCGGACGTGCCGCCGGCACGTCCTCTCGTGCTCGCTCCCTTCGGTCGCTCCGCGCGAAGATGGGGCCCCTCCCCTGGGAACTGCGCTTCCTGCTGGCCATGAACCCCGCGTTTCTCACCGAGATGGCAGGCGCGTTCCTGCGCACGCTGTTCGCGTTCCAGCGCCACCGCGGCCGGCGCCTCGGAATCCGCGACGGCCAGACGGGCTCCGTTACCTTCGTTCAGCGCTTCGGCGGTGTCTGCAACCTGAATCCACACATGCACGTCCTCGTCCCCGATGGCCTCTTCGTGCCCGGCGTGCCCGGCGTGCCCGGCGTGTCCGACGCGCCCGGCGCGCATCGGAGAGGCAGGGACCGGACGGAAGGTCGGTGGGGGCATCGGAGACGGCGTCGGCCGTGATGTCGGTGGCGTCGGTGGATGCGTCCTACGCGGGAGCGTCATCGACGAGGGCGGCTGCCGCGAGGTCGGGCGAGGTCAGGTCGCCGGTGGCGTCCTTCGCGATGTCCGCGAAGCTGTCGGTCGCGTCCTTCGGCGGATCCGCGGGCACGTCTGCCGGGATCGCCATGTCGGGAGTGTCAGGCCCTGCAAAGCCGCCTTCCTCGCACACGGCAACGGAGAGGGCGCCGATCGTCATGACCACCAGGATCGCGCGGGGCACGGCCACCCTCCACCGCCGGACGTCGCGGTCATTGTACGCGAAGAGCCCCGTCGCTCTTCACCACTCCGCCCGGGCCAGCACCTTGCCCAGCAACGCCTCGGTCTTCCGGCTGCCCGTGGCGTTCGCCTCGGCCGCCACTTGCTCAATGAGGTGATCCAACCAGTTGCCGGGCGCAACGATCACGACCTCGTCGTCCTCGGGACCGAGGCGCGCCGCCTTCACGACCCGTTCCGCCTCGCGGTCGACGGTCAGGATGCGGCGCAGGGCGTCGTACTCCGCGCGCGAGACGGCCAGCTCGGCCAAGTCCCGCCCGCGAGCGAAGCCCAAGCCGACGACGCTCGAGAAGTCCCAGGGGGTCCCCTTCCAGCCGCTGATGACGCCGTTGTCGTCGCACGACGAGCAGCCCCACTCGATGCGGCCGTCCACCAGGAGCCTCGCGCCGATGAACCCCTTGCAGGCGCTTCTTCCCGGTCGCCGGCGACAAGAGAGGACCGTGGGGATCAGGTCCCCGCGGTCGTCCCACCCGGCGGTCACGGCCTCGACGATGCTGCCGAGGTGGCACGCCAGGCGAAGGGCGGGGAGTGGGGCCTGCGCGGTCTTCGCCGGATCGATCACATCGAGGAAGTGCCGCATGTCCGTGATCCAGGTGTCCCCCATCTTCTCTCCTTCGGGATGTCACCGACGATCCGGGGCGGCCCCGGTCTCGGACGGGCAGTTCCGTCGCCCCGGCAGTCGGATGGTAGCACGCCGTCCTGCCCGGCGACAATTACACCTGGGCACTGACGACAATTAGACCTGTGCAAGAGAGGTCTTTTTGACGTTGAGGCGTCTCGAGCGGACAACTCCGCGACCTTGAATGGGGAAGCGGGGTGTTGACGACGGACGCGCAGGTGAGGCGGTTGATGGAGGACCGCCCCTCGTTCTACGAGGCTGGACCTAGCCCCCCCCGAACACGGTTAGTGCAGCCCTCTCGGTCATGATCGTCCGCAGTTCCCGCGGATGGAACCGAGCGCTTCAGTTCGACTTCGAGCGGGACATCCCGAGGTTCAGGCTGGAGTAGCACCTGGATGGAAGCAGCTGCGGGAGGCAGTCGTGAGCGTCTCGCGATCAGGTGCGAGGACGATGTCGGCAGGCATCTGGGCGACGGCCAAGCGGGCCGCCGTCGTGTCCGCGGCTTGGGCAGCATTCGTGGCCGTGGGCCCGGCGCAGATCGAGGCGGCCCGGCGCTGGAAGCGGGCACGATCGACCGAGATCGGGAAGGCTCAGGGAGGGGGTTCGTGACGCTTCCGTACCCAGCCCGTACCCAGGTCCGTACCCGGAGGGCGCTGGGAAGCCCGCCGGGTACGGACCTCGGGACGCTCGACAAGGTCCGGGAAGCGGTCGTGTTCGCGTCTGACCTCGGGCCGGCAAGATCGAGGCGGCACGTCGGTGGAAGAGGGCCTCGTCAGCGGAAACCAGGGAGACCGGGGGGGCAGTCTCGCGAGGGTTCCGTACCCAAACCGTACCCAGGACCGTACCCAGAGGGCGTTTCGACGCCTTCTGGTACGGGCCTAAGTCCTTGATTTTACTGGTGGGCGACACTGGATTTGAACCAGTGACTCCTACCGTGTGAACTCAACGTTTCTATTGGTTTTTCGGACGATTGGTCCAATGAGCATGAACCCTTGCAGCCATCGGGGGTTGCGTGCTTCCCTCCCCCCGCCGGAAACACGCCACGGACCCGCATCGGGACTGGCCCGGAAGCGTAACAACCCGTAACAACCCGTAACGGGACGTAACAGAAAAGTGGTGGACCAGGTGGTGGACCGTTTCCTCCCCCCAACGGGACCACATCCTGCACCCTGGTTGCGACACCGACCCTGCCGCTCGAGTCAGGACGGTCGCCTCGCGATCCGCCTGAGCGTCGCAACCACCTGTGGCAGCCTGGCCTGGCTGGCAGCATCGCCTTCGAGGTGTCCCGGAAGCGCGTCTTCCAGGCCCGTTGCGAACAGCTTCTCGATCGCGTCCGCCAGGAACCTCCGAAGCTCCGGCGCGTCCCTCTCGACCTCGACCGGCAACTCCTGCCGGCCGTTCGCGACCGCGACCACGTCCTCGATGTCCGGGTGGAGGAGGTCTCCGTTCCCCCTGCCCTCCCACGCAACCAACTTCGTGCCCAGGAACGCCGGGGCCGAGATGACGCGGATGGACACGCGACCGCCCTCGCGGCCCGGGAGGGCGACCTCCCTCGCGGTGGCAAGAGCGTGGGGATACCACGGGTTCGAGAACCCCAGCACGCCCGGAGTCGCGGGCATCACGTCCACCACGAACTCGCCAAGACGCCATCGGCAGACGATGTCGTCCTCGACCGACTCGCGGAACCCCTGCGCAATCAGCCTGTCGCGAAGCCAGGTCTGGTACGCGACCGTGGACGCGACCTCGATGATCAGGTCGATGTCGTCCGTCGGCCTCGCCATGGGTGCGCCCGGGTCGGTCACCAGCAGGCCGGTGACCATGCCGCCAACGAACACCACCTCGTCGCGCAGGGGGCCGAGATGGGTCGCCACGTGACGAAGCGCGAGCAACTGCTCCGGCGACACCTTCATGCGAGCCGCCTCCGAAGCTCGTCCGCGGCCAGGCGTCGCTCCCGGGCGCGCCCTCCCCGCAACGCGTCCACCAGCGCGAGGAGCTCGTACAGGGCCGGGTCCCGGCGGGCAGCGTGGGGCACCGAGCGGTAGAGCGGCTTCAGCTCCTCGCCCCGGACCTCGCCTTCCGGATCCGGCCAGGGGGGAACGGGCTCCCCGCCGGCAGCCAGCCTCTTCGCAAGCGGTGGCGCCGCGTGCGCGGTCGGCAAACCCCTCGTGACGCCTCCGCGCTCCGCCGGGTACACGTATCGCAGGCCGTGAACCAGGAATTCCAGCAGGGCCGGACGGCGGGGTCTCCGGGTCGCGGCATCCAGCAGCCCTGCCGCGGCCGTCCGCGATACCGCTGCGTGAACCTCAGACGCGCTCATCCCGAGCTCCAGGGCGAGCGACGGGTACGACCACTCGCGCGGCGCCGCCGCGAGCTTGAGAAGGACCACGATGTCCTGCGGCTTCATCATGCCCCGAGTGTATTCGCGATTCGCGAATTGCGCAAACTTCTCGACGAGGACGGTTCCGGGGCCGTCGAGGACACATGTCGCTAGCCAATTGTCCCTCCCGCTTATTCCGTCTGCTCGGAATTGATTGCGTTTTCAGGACGGCCGCCGTAGCCTCCGCGCCACGACGAAGACGCTGCTTCGAACCCTGATTTCGACCCTCGCGACGACCTTGAAGAGCCGCGAGGCGCTGGTGCTCGAGAACCTCGCCCTTCGCCAGCAGATCGAGGTGCTCCAGCGAAAGGGCGCACGGCCCCGTCTTTGCGCCTCCATGCGCCAGACGGTGCAGGACACAATCGTGGTGCAGGCCCTGACCGGACACTCTAGCGATCGCATGACCGCGCACTACAGCTGGGTGTCGCAGGAGGAGAAGCAGGCGGCGCTCCAGAAGGTGTTCGACAAGCTGAAGTCCGAGGTGGCGGCGCCCCTGAAGCCAGCTCCGGCCGAGAGCAACGATGGGCGGGACGCCGATGCGTAGGCACGACCGGGAACAGGCTGCGGATCTCCTGGCCGGGAGGTCTCGCAGCCTGTTCCCGACCGGATGTGGGTGGACCGATGGGTTGTTGTTTCCCGCGTAGTTCCGTGATGGTCGTTGCTCGCTGATCCGCGACGGTCGGGCGGTCACTTCCCGGATTGGGGAGGGCGTTGGATGGTCCGGG